>JANPIT010000608.1:0-1987 GCA_031425115.1 Opitutaceae bacterium
TACATGGTGGAGCGCCCGACGACGATCACGCGTTGCCTGCGCCTCATGGTGATCTCCAAGGCGATCGAGCGCATCGCCGATCACGCCACCAATATCGCCGAAGAAGTGGTTTATCTCTACGAGGCGAAAGACATTCGCCACACCGGACAAAAGCAGAATGAAGCCGAAAATACTGGTCGTTGACGACGAGCCCGACGCGCTCGAAGTGCTCGGGTTCAAGCTGAAGGAGGCGGGCTACACGCCGATCTTTGCGAAGGACGGAGCGCGGGCTCTCACCTCGGCGCGCGACGAGCGCCCGGCCTTGATCGTGCTCGATCTCATGCTGCCGGAAGTCGATGGGCTGGAGGTGTGCAAGATTCTGCGTCGCGATCCCGGCACGGCCAATATTCCGATTCTCATGCTGACCGCGCGGGCCGCGGAGATGGACCGTGTGCTCGGGCTCGAGTTAGGCGCCGACGATTACGTCACAAAACCTTTTAGTCCCCGCGAGCTCGTGCTGCGGATCAAGAAGCTGCTCGCGCGCGCCAAGGCGGGCGATGACCCCGTGACCCAGCTGCGTTTCGGTGATCTGGAGATTGATGTGCCGCGCCACGTGGTCTTGATCGGTGGAGCGAAAATCGATCTCACCGCGACCGAGTTCAAACTGCTCGAAATCCTCGCGCGCCGGCGTGGGCGCGTGCAAACGCGCGAGCGGTTGTTGCAGGACGTGTGGGGCTACGAAAACCCGATCGACAGCCGCACCGTGGACACGCACATGCGGCGCCTCCGCGAAAAAGTCGGCAGTGCGGCAAACTACCTCGAGACGATCCGCGGAGTGGGATATCGGTTCAAGGCGGAGGAATGAGGAGCTGCGTATGTCAGTTGGCGCGGAGCGAAGAATCCAGTAGCGACACGGCGCCGTCTGCGCACGCGTTCGGGTGCTTCGCCGCGCCCAGACTGCAGAATAAATGAGTATCATTGAAATACTCCTGCTCGTCGTGCTCGCCGCGACCGCTGCCGCCGGCTGGTGGTTGCGCTCGCAATTGCAGCTCACGCAAGCGCGGCACAAGCGGGAACTCGCGGAGCAGCGCGCGGCGCGGGAAACGGAGTTACACGCGCAAACCGAGCGCACGGCGGCGCTGTTCGACCGCATGGTCGAAGGCATTTTAGTCGTCGGGCCGCTGGGCAAGATTCGGCTGGCTAACCGTGCCGCCGGTGAGCTGTTCGGTTTCCGCCCGCCAGCGCAGGATCGCACGGTGCTGGAGGCGACGCGGCACCACGAAGTCGCCGCGCTGGTGGCCCGATTGGAACAGGAGCCGGAGGTGCTCAATCATGAGTTGCGCCTGGATGGGGCGGCGGAGACGCGCTTCTTGCAGGTCAACGCGCTCGCGCTGCGTTCGGCGCAAGGCACCCGCGATGGCGCGATCCTGGTGTTTCACGATTTGACCCGGCTGCGGCAACTGGAAGCCGTCCGGCAGGAGTTCGTGGCTAACGTCAGCCACGAACTGCGCACGCCGCTTTCGCTGATCAAGAGTGCGGCTGAAACGCTCATCGACGGCGGCAAGAGTGATGCGGTGGTCACGTCGCGTTTCCTCGAGATCATCGACAAGCACGCGAACCGGCTGACGCTTTTGATCGACGATTTGCTTTTGCTCGCGCGCCTCGACTCAGGGCGGGTGGAGTTGAATTTAGGGCATGTGCCGCTGCGCAGTGCCGCGCAGGATGCGCTCGACGACGCGGCGCTGATCGCGCGTGCGCGCGGTGTTAACTTGATTAACGCGGTCCCGTCCGGGATTGCGGCGGAGGCCGATCCCGAGCGCCTGCGGCAGGTGCTTTCCAATTTGATCGATAACGCGATCAAATACGGGCGGGCCGATGGCACCGTGACGTTGGGCGGTCGCGCCATCGAGGCCGGGGCGCGCGTCGAACTCACGGTGCGCGATGATGGCCCGGGGATACCGGCGGAAGCGAAGGCGCGGATCTTCGAACGATTCTACCGCGTTGATAA
>JANPIT010000609.1:0-2409 GCA_031425115.1 Opitutaceae bacterium
GTTGGGCGTGGCGTCGTAGATTTCGGCGAGGGCGATGCCGGTGCCGTTATTCTTGCCGGCGATCTGGATGGAGTAACTGCCGCCGGCGATCGCGGCGTTGTAGATCGCGGCATCGCGCGGGGCGGCGCCGGAAAGGGCGAAAGCGCCGACGGTGGAGAAGTCGAAGCCACCGGCCCAGTCGTCGTTGGTGGTGATCTGCGTGCTGCCTTGGAAAACGGTCATGACGGGATCAGCGAGCGCGCCGCCGACGCCGAAAGCGGAGAGGGTGGGGCCGACGCCGCGGAGGAGCACGGCCTTGCTGCCGCTGGCGCCCGAGCCGCCGAGGGCGACGCCGACGATCAACGTGTTGTCACCGGTGCCGGCGCCGGTGCGGATCGACATGTTGACGAGGCGGCCGACGTTGCTGGCGGTGACGAGGGAGAGAGTCGCGGCGTTGGACGTGGCGGTGCCGTCGGCGTTGGTGATGTCGACGGTGTAGCTTCCTGCGATGACGTTGGCGCCAGTGAGCGTGAGTGTGGCGGAGGTCGCGCCGGCGATGATCGCGCCATTGCGTTTCCACTGATAGCGGAGACCGGTCCCGGTGGCGGTGACGGAGAACGTGGCGGTGCCACCGGCCACCGCGGACGCGGATTGCGGTTGAGCGGTGATCGCCGGGCCGTTGAAGACGGGCGTGCCGGAGCGGTAGATGGTGCCGATGCCGGCGCCGATCACGAACACGCCGTTGGCGTAGGTGACGGTGGCCGCGAGGCGAAGATTGGTGGAGTCGGTGATCCAGGTGAGGCCATCCGCGCTGGAAACCGAGACGTTGGCCCCGACGGCAACGAAACGGCCGCCGCCAAACGTCACGCCCTGCAAACGCGGAGCGCCACCCTCGACGGTCGTGGCGAGGGTGAAGGCGAGGCCGTCTGTGCTGGTGTAGATGCGGCCGAAGGTGCCTACAGCGACGAAGCGGCCGTTGCCGAAGGTGATGTCGTGGAGATCCACGGAGGGCCCTGGGACGGTGTTGCGCGTCCAGGTGATGCCATCCGTGCTATGCACCGCTTGGCTGCCATTACCGACGGCGACATAGCGACCGTTGCCATAGGCGGCGGCGTTAAGGTCGTCGCCCGAGCCAGTGATGCGACCGGTCCAGGTAATGCCGTCGGTGCTGGTGGAGAGATTGGCGGCGGAGGACGTGCTTTGTCCGGTGTTGCCGGTGGCAATCCAGAGGCCGTTGACGTAATCGAGGCCCCAGACGTCGGCGAGTTTCACGTCGCGCACCGTGAAGGTTGCGCCGTTGTCGCTACTCGTGAGAAGTTTTTGCGTGTTAGTGACGGGCCGGCCCCAAGCGCCGACGGCAAACGTGCCGTTACCGAAGGCGGCGACGTAAATATAATATTCCTGTCCGATCGCGGTGGGTGGGATGCCGGGGGGCAGGGTGGAGGTGTTCCACGTAACCAAGTCGGGAGAGGTCGCGATGCGCGCGCCATTCGCGACGCCGGTGAAGTATCCGCTGACGAGGAAGCGGCCGTTACCGAAGGCGACGCCGCCGATGTTTTCCTGCCAGGCTTGGAGGTTTTGGGGAGAAGTGACGGTCCAGGTCAGCGGTTGGAGCTGGGCGTGGACCGGAAGCGCAGCGGCGAAGCCGAGCGCAGCGAAGGCAGCGAGAAGGGAAGATGAACGCATCGCGCCGAGGATAGCCGCGGGAAGTTCATGGCGGAATACGCATAGGTGCGTAGCTTATGGATACAGCCGGTGGAGAGAGAGGAGGACGCGGGGCAGCGAACCTGTTCGTGAGCGACGGGCGGACTTGGAAATAAAAAGCGCGGTCCGCCGGGGACCGCGCTTGAATGACCAGAGAGGAGAGGAAGTGGGCGGCGGCGCTCGGAGCGCCTGAGTTCCCCCTCCTGAATTAAGGCAGTTCGTAAACCTCGACGAGGGCGACGCCGGTGGTGTTGCCGACGCCGCTGACCTGGGCGGTGTAGTTGCCGGGTTGGAGGGTGGCGACGAGAGCGGCGTCGCGGGAGTTGTCGGCGGAGAAGGCGAAGGCGGCGACGGAGCTGAAGGCGGCTTTGAGTTCGGCGGTGCCGGCCCAGTTGTCGTTCTCGGTGGTCTTGGTGGCGCCGCTGTAGATCTCGAGTTTCGGATCGGAGAGGGTGCCACCGACTCCGAAGACGTTGAGCGTGGGGCCGACGGCGCGGATCAGAACGCGGACAGGAGTGCCGCCACCGATGACGAAGCCGGCGATGAGGATGTTGTCGCCAGTGCCGACGGCGGTGCGGGCGGAGACGTTGACGAGGCGCGGGGTGGCGGCGGCGAAGCTGGCGTTGGGCGTGGCGTCGTAGATTTCGGCGAGGGCGATGCCGGTGCCGTTATTCTTGCCGGCGATTTGGATCGAGTAGCTGCCGCCGGCGATCGCGGCGTTGTAGA
>JANPIT010000610.1:0-5496 GCA_031425115.1 Opitutaceae bacterium
AGGGCATCGACATTCAGGCGATGCTCGATGGCGCCACCGCCATGGACGCAACCACGCGTTCGTCCATTACGACGCAGAACCCCGCCGCGCTACTCGCGCTCATGTGGTATTTCGCGACCGACGGCCGCGGGGTGAAAGACATGGTCGTGCTCCCCTACAAGGACCGTTTGCTGCTTTTCTCGCGCTACCTGCAACAGCTCGTGATGGAATCCATCGGCAAGGAATTCGATCTCGAAGGCCGCGTGGTCAATCAAGGCATCGCCGTCTACGGCAACAAAGGTTCCACCGACCAGCACGCCTATGTGCAGCAGCTCCGCGAGGGCGTGAGCAATTTCTTCGTCACCTTCATCGAGGTGCTCAAGGACCGCGAAGCGAAGACTTCGCTCGAGGTCGAGCCCGGCATCACCAGCGGCGACTACCTGCAAGGCTTCCTCCTCGGCACGCGCGACGCGCTCAGTGAAAAAGATCGCGCCTCGATCACTCTCACCGTGCCGGACGTCTCGCCGCGCACCGTCGGCCTGTTGATCGCGCTCTATGAGCGCGCGACCGGCCTCTACGCCTCACTCGTCAACATCAACGCCTACCACCAGCCCGGCGTTGAAGCCGGCAAGAAGGCTGCGGGCAGCGTGATCGCGTTGAAGTTGAAACTCGTTGCTGCGCTGAAAGCGGCGCCGGGCACCGCCTACACCGCCGAGAAACTCGCCGCGCGCATCGGCGCGCCGGAGCAAGCCGAGCTGACCTTCAAGATCCTCGAACATCTCGCCGCCAACAAGAACACCGGCGTGAAGAAGCGCGCAAAGTCCCCGATCGTGGAATCGACCTACCGGATGGCGTGACCTCGCTGGGCGCGCCCGTAGCTACGAGCGCCAGCGAGTGGCCCCTGATCGTCGCATGCACCGCCTGCCGCTCATCCTCTGCGCGATAGCGCTACTCGGGGCGGTGCTTTCGGCGGCGCTTTATTTCCGCATCGGGAACTCAAAGCAGGTGCTCGAGTTGCGTCTTGCCGATGCCACGACGCGCGCCACCAAACTCGACACGGACCTCGCGGCCGCGAACGAGCAGAGCGGCTCGCTGAAGGCCCGCGTGGGCACGCTCGATGCCGCGCTCGAGGCGACACAGACCAAACTCAAGGCCGCCGAAAGCCGCACGAACGAGCTCAGTCGTGATCTTGTGGATACGAAGAGCGTGCTGGCTCTCTACGAAGCGACGACCAAAGCGCTGGGCGAGGAAGTGACCGCGTTGCGCGAGGATTTGGAAGACAGCCGGACCTCCAATGCTTCGCCGGAGGCGGTCCTCGCCTACAAGCAGACGATTGCTGAATTGGAGCGCCAACTGGCCGTCGCTCGTGACGGCGCGGCCGCGACCGGCGCCGCCGGAGCCTCCACCGCGGTGTTTGCCAGCCGCGTCGGCCGGGCGACCGTGCTCACGGTCGGTCCCCAGAACGCGTTCGTCGTGTTGAACTTTGGCACGGCCCGGGGCGCCAAGTTGGGCCAGAAACTGACGGTCAGCCAGGGCAGCGCGGAAGTAGCGACCGTGCTGATCAGCGATGTCCGCGCCAACTTCTCCGTCGCTCAAGTTGTGCCTGATACTCTTCGAGGGGTCTTGCAGAAAGGCGATTCAGCCCTATTAATCCGCTAACCGCTCCCACCATGACCAAGCTCAACAAACCCATTTTCGCGCTCCTTCTGCTGGCTGTCGGCGCCCTTGTTGGCGGTTGCAGCACCAACGCTCCGAAACAGACTTCGATTCCATGGAGCCGCCCCGCTGGTTGGGAAGGCCAGATTCCTGGCATGGGCCAGCCGACCGGCCGCTGACCCGCGCGACACTCGCTAATGCTTTCCTGACCCGGCCTTTTGCCGGGTCTTTTTTTTGTAGCCATGCGAGCAAGCGAGTGGACGCTCTGAGCCGATCGCTTGCTGATGGAAAACAATTCGCTCACGCCGCAACCGGGCCACCTCTACGTCGTCGCCACGCCCATCGGCAACCTCGCTGATCTCACGGAACGCGCCCGCGCCATTCTGGGGAGTGTCGATCTGATCGCGTGCGAGGACACCCGCACCACCGGCGCCATGCTGACGCGCTTCGGTCTGCGCAGGGACCTCGTCCCCTACCACGAGCACAACGAAATCGAAGCCGCGGAGCGCCTGGCCGATCAACTCGTGGCCGGCAAATCGATCGCCGTGGTGAGCGACGCGGGCACGCCCGCCCTCAGCGATCCCGGCTTCCGCATCGTGCGCGCCTGCCGGCGGCGCGGCCTCCCGGTCGTCCCGGTGCCGGGTGCCAGCGCGCTCACCGCCGTGCTCAGCGCGAGCGGACTGCCCACCAACGGCTTTCTTTACGTCGGATTTCTACCGCCGAAAAGCGCGGCGCGGATCGCGTTCCTCGAGAAGTATCGGGCTTTTGACTACACTCTCGCCCTCTACGAGAGCTGCCACCGCATCGACAAGGCAGTCGATGAGATCGTGAGCACACTCGGCGGCGACCGGGTGATCTGTGTGGCCAAGGAAGTGACGAAGTTGCACGAGACCTTTTTCGTCGGGCCGGCGGCCGACGTGCAGGCGCGCCTGGCCAAGGCGAGTCTCAAAGGAGAGTTCGTGTTGTTGATCGCTCCGTTGGACTTTCAGCTATGAAGCATCCCGCCGCGGCAGTCCCAGGGTCGGAGCGGCCAAAAGGGGCTGTGAGTGCGAAGGCCCAGTCCAACGCCAAACGGCGGTTTCATTACGCATGAGCGCCCATCCTTCATCGGGCGCGGTCGCCATCATCGACATCGGTAGCAACTCGATCAAATCACTGGTCGCAGTTCGCGCCGCAGAGGGCGGCGTGCAGCCGCTGCACTCTCAGACCATCGAAGCGCGCATCAGCGCGGGCATCAGCGGTGCACACCCGCGAATCAGCGACGACGGGATTGCCCGGGGCGTAACGGCGATAAGCACCCTGCTGGAAGGTGCCCGCCCCTATTCACCCGACCACACCGTTCTCGTCGCGACGAGCGCCGTGCGGGATGCCGAGAACGGGGCCGAGTTTTGCGCGCGCGTGCGCACGGCCACGGGCGAGTCGGTTCGAATCCTTTCCGGCGCAGAAGAAGCCGACTTGATTGGCCGCGGCCTTACCTGCGACCCCGCGCTGCGCGCGCACCGCGATTTCTACGTCTTCGATCTGGGTGGAGGCAGCTTGGAATGCCTCGCCTTCCGCGATCGCCGCATCGCGCAGGCCGCGAGCCTGCGACTGGGCTGCGTGCGGCTAACGGAAAAGTTTATTGCGGACCCCGGTGCTCCGCTGCCGTCAGCCGCGGCAGCGACGATCGCGGCGCACACGTCCGAGGTGATCGCGCAATCCGGCTTCCGATTTTCATTGCCGCCGCTGTCCGCCGCGATCGGCACCGGTGGCACCGTCACCACCGTGCGTGCCATCCTCGGGGCCGCCGCGGGCACAGCGTTTGGCGCTTCGCCCGCCGTTGTAACGCTCGCCGACCTGCGCCGGCTGCTCGCGGAGCTTGGCTCCCTGCCCTTGGCCGCTCGCCGCGCCGTGGCGGGATTACCCGCGGCGCGCGCCGATGTGTTTCCCGCCGCGCTCGCAACTCTGATCAAGGTCGCCGAACTCGGGGGTTTCACCGCGTATCACAATTCTCTCTACAACCTGCGCTACGGTCTCGCCGATGTCGCCCTCGACCCCTAGGCCGCGTTTGCCGTCGCGACGCCTCAAACGCGCAGGCCACGATTGGCCACCTTGTCCTCGTTGCGTCGATTGACCTTGGCGACCGGCTGCGCGACCGGCTTGGCCGCTTTCTTCAGCACTTTCATCATCGCGACGAAGTCTTTCGGGAGCGGGGCGCGCAGGTCCAATTCCTTGCCGGTGATCGGATGCGTCAGCACGAGGTGCTCCGCGTGCAACATCACGCGCTCGGGTTGCGTCGCGAGTCGCGCGTCCGGCTTCCAGCCATAAAGCGGGTCGCCGAGGATCGGATGCCCCAGTGATTTCAAGTGCACGCGGATTTGGTGCGTGCGGCCGGTAAAAATCTGGCAGCGCATCAGCGAAGCGATTTCACCAAAGGTCTCCGCGCGCTCCCAGGAGGTGCGCGCGGGCCGGCCCCCCTCCCCGATCGTCATCCGATGCCGATGGGTCGGATGGCGTGAGATCGCACTGTCAATTGTGCCGCTCAACAGCTGCGGCACGCCCGCCACCAGGGCCACGTAAAACTTTTTCAGGCTGCGCGTCGCGAATTGATCCGCGAGCGCGCGGTGCGCCTTGTCGGTCTTGGCCACGACGATCACTCCCGTCGTTTCCTTGTCGAGGCGGTGCACGATCCCGGGCCGTTCCACGCCACCGATGCCGCTCAGCGTGCCGGCGCAGTGACCGAGCAAGGCGTGCACCAGGGTATCGTCGCCCGTCGCGGCTCCCGGATGGACGACCATCCCCGCCGCCTTGTTGATCGCGAGCATGTGCTTGTCCTCAAACAACACATCGAGGTCGATGTCCGCTGCCTTGATGTCCATCGGCACTACATCGGGAAACGAAAACTCCAGCACGTCCCCATCCACCACGGGATGATCCCGCTTGATCGCCGCGCCGCGCAGCGTCACATGCCCGGCGTCGAACGCGCGTTGCAGTGCGGTGCGGCTGTGCTCGCGAAAAGCCATCGCCAGAGCCTTGTCGGCTCGCAGGGTGCGAATGCCCGGCGGCACGGTGTAGGAGTGCTCCATGTGAAAAATTATGAGCCCGCGGCTTTCTCGAGGCGGGAAATTTCACCGATCATTGCGTTGCGCATAGTCGCCGGCACATCCGCGACCTCCCAGCCGTTGCGCGCGAGCTGCGCGAGTTCGCCCCGCGTGAACGTGAGCTCGTTCGCAAGTGTCTCGTATTCTTCGGTAATCGAATTGGCAAAACACAGCGGATCATCGGTGCTCACGGTGCAACGCACCCCGGCGAACATTAGCCGGCGAAGCGGATGATCCTTCATCGAAGGCACGACTTTCAGGCCGACGTTGCTGATCGGACACACGTCGAACGTCGCACCGGAATCGACCGCGAGTTTCACGACGGCTGCGTCTTCGATGGCGCGGACGCCATGCTGTATCCGCAGAACGCCGAGCCCTTCGATCGCCTCCCGGACCCGCGCCGGTCCATCGAATTCCCCTGCGTGACACTTGGTAATTTTGCCGGCCGCACGGGCCCTTGCCCACACCGCGGCGGTCCCGGGCGGCGTCGGCATCGTCTCGTGGCCGTGAAGATCAATGCCGGCCAGCGACTCCCACGTGTGCAGCTGGTCGATCGTAGGCCTCAGCTCACCAGTGATATCGCTCCGCAGCATGCCCGCAAAGATGCGAACCTCGAGACCCGTCGGCACTGCGGCGCGAATCGCAGCGATGATCTCGGGTCCCGGCACTCCGATGAATTGCGTGACGGGCAGATGGAAACTCGTTTCGACGTAACGGACGTTCTGCGCGACGTGCTTCGTAAAGATTACTTTCGCCGCATCGTAATAGCGCTCGGCCGTCG
>JANPIT010000611.1:0-4405 GCA_031425115.1 Opitutaceae bacterium
GACGACGCCGATGAGCCGGTTCGCACGGCTCAGCTCGCGCATTGATCCGTGTGGCAGGGTGGGCGGACCGCCGGCGGCCGCGGGGTCGGCGCGGAGTTTTTCCAGATCGTAGCGGAACGGAAATTTCTCCCCGAACATCTCGGGCGCGCGGGCGACATCGAGATAGATGCGACCGCCGATGAGTTCGAGGAAACCGTCAAGCTCGACGGCGCGACCCGGGGAGAAGCCGATCTCGCGCAGGAGTGCTCCGTATCCGCCGGAGCCGGACATGAAGCGCTGCAGCACGCTCCAGGTGAGCGGCGTGGGGCGCGGGGCGGTTTCACCGAGGTTGTGCTGAACCCAGGGGCCGCTGCCGGCGTCGAGGGCGGCGAGTAGGCGGGCGCGGGTTTCGCTGCGCGCTGCTTCCTGCGCAGCGGCGGCGGCGAGCGTGGTGATCGGGCGAGATTGGAGAATGAACGCACAGCCCTCGTGCAGCGCCCACTCGATGTCCTGCGGTGCGCCATAGAGACGCTCGATCCGGCGGCCGAGATCGGCGAGCAGGCGGACATCGGCGGCGGTGAGCACTGGTGCGGTGCGCGCGGCGCCGGTGAGCTGACGCAGGGCACCAGTCGTGCTGTCGAGGACGGCAGATTTCTCAGCGATGACGGCATCGCGCACGTCGCCGGTGTCGCGATCGAGCACGAGGATGTCGGGCTGGACTTTTCCGGATACGACGGCTTCACCCAGTCCCCAGGCGGCTTCGATCCACATCTCGGTGCGGCGGCCGTTGCGCGGGTTGGCGGTGAAGAGAACACCGGCGGCGTCGGCGGGCACGAGGCGTTGCACGACGAGCGCGAGCGAAACGGCTTCAGCGGCGACGGCGTGGCCGGCGAGGTAGCCGGTGACGCGAGCGGAATTGGAGGCGTGCCAGCAACGGCGCACGGCGTCCTGCAACGACGCCGCGCCGCGCACGCCGAGGATGGTCTCGTATTGGCCGGCCATGGACATGGCGGCGCCATCCTCGGCCGTAGCGGAGGAGCGGACGGCGACGGTCCCCTCGCCGAGCGCGCGGTAGGCGGCGAGCAGGGCCGAAAGGATCTCAGGCGGAATGGCATGGCGGCCGGCGTCGCGCCACGCCTCGAACGCCGCGGTGGTGAGCGCGAAGCCGGGCGGAACGGGCAGGCCGGCGTTGAGGAGGCGCGAAAGGCTGGCGGCTTTGCCACCGACGAGCGCCGCATCGTGGGCCGCGGCGAGCGGAAGGATCCACGGGCGATCGTTCATCGGCGCGACTTGGCTCCGGCGTAGGCGCGCAGGCCGCCCGTCTCGCTGCCGACGAAAACGTGGCCCCCGCTGACGAACGGCGCGCTGAGCGACATGCCGAGTGCGCCTGGGCGGGATTTGGCGTTGAGATAGTG
This sequence comes from Opitutaceae bacterium, assembly GCA_031425115.1. Classification (GTDB taxonomy): domain Bacteria; phylum Verrucomicrobiota; class Verrucomicrobiia; order Opitutales; family Opitutaceae; genus ER46. Next base: position 1,395 of record JANPIT010000611.1, read on the forward strand.
CTTCTCGAGCAGGGCGCCGTCGGCGAGCGCGAGCACGCCGAGATAACCGTCGGCGCTCACGGCGTAGACGAGTTCCTCCGTGACGGCCGGGCCGCCGAGAATCGGCGAGTTGCCGGAGATGCGCTGGCGCCAGACGATCGCGCCGTTTTTGGCGAGGTCGAGGGCGACGACCTCACCGTTGCGCACGGGGCAGATGGCGAGCGAGTCGCGAATGGCGATGGGGCCGAGCACGGCGTCGGGCAACGCCACGGTCCAGCGCACGGCACCGGTGGCGCGATCGAGGGCGAGCACGGCGCCGGCGGGGACCTTGGCGGCGTTGACGAAGTCGCCGTTGCCACAGCCGGCGAGTATCAGATCGCCGGTGACGGTAATGGCGCCGGTGGCGGGATGCGGGGTGGGCCGCCGCCAGAGTTCGCGTTTTTGGCCGGCGGCTTTCAGCGCGTCGTCGGAACCAGTGCGGAGCGCGACAAGGGCGCTGCCGTTGAAGCCGCTGCCGATGTAGGCGATATCGCCGACGATGGCGGGAGAACTCTCGGGATCGGCGACATCGTGGCGCCAGACCTCACGGCCGGTTTCGAGATCGACCGCGAAAACGTATCCGGGGTTACCGGACACGCGATGGTCGTTGCCGACCTCGATCGCGCCGGCGCCGACCACGACGAGGTTGCCGACGATGGCGGGTGAGCTTTCGAGGTGGAGTGGCGTGGGCACGAGCCATTTGATGCGGCCGGTCTGCGCGTCGAGGCAGATGAGGTCGCAGTTGGAATCCGGATGCAGGCCCTGGCCGATGACAACGAAGCGTCCGTCGGCGCTGACGGCGGGGGAACTGAAGATGCCTTTGAACGGCTGTTTGTCGGGACGCTCCTCGACCTGCCAGAGCTTGCGGCCGGTCGCGGCATCGAGACAGACGACAGCGCCGTAGGTTTTCGGCGGATCGAGCAAACACCACGAAGCGAAGACGCGGCCGCCGTGCACGACCGGAGCGGAGAGGAACATAGCGAACTCTTCCTCGTATTCCCAAAGCGGGCGCAGCTCCAACGGAGCGGGGCCGCCGGCGTGGCCGGTGCGATCGAAACCGCCGCGGAAATTGGCCGCGACTGAGGATGGGACGGATGCGACGGATGCGGCAGAGCCGGACGCAGGGGCAGTGGTGGGGACGGCAGGTGCGGTTTTTTGCCGCTGTTCTTCGCGGATGAGTTCGAGCGCGACCTTGGTCCAGTCGGTGGACGATTCGGACGAGCGGGTGCGGGTGGCGAGGGCGGAAGGCGTTTCGGCAGCCGGCCAGAAAACGATCAGCGCGGTCAGGCCGGCGACACCGGCAACGAAACCGGCGGCGCGGCCGGGGTAGCGGCGACAAGCAGCGATCAGTTCGCGGGGCTTGAAGAGCAGCGCGGCCAGACTCGCGAGGCCGGCGATCAGGGCCGGCAGGACGGCGGCACCGGCGTTGACGAGAATGGGGACGACCGCGAGCGGCGGGGAGAAATCGAAGATCATCGGACGGCCTTCACGCGGGCGATACCCGACGACGCAGCGGCGATTTCGACGGGCCAAGTGCGCTCGTGGCCGTCGGCGTGGCGGACACGCACGACGTAGGGACCGGGTTCGCGCACGGCGAAGATGGCTTCGTCGGGGCTGCGGCAACCGGAGGCGTTGTTGCCGCCGATGAAGCGGACATCGCGCACTTCGCCGGCGGGGGTTTCGAGGCGAACGGTGGCGCCGACGACACCGAGCGGGCCTTCGACGCTGACGACAAGCAGGCCTGTCTTGAGCATGCGGGCGATTTCGTCGGGGGCGTTCTCGACGGGTTTCCGGAAGGCCAAGGTGTCGTTTAAGATGAGAACGAGGTGGCCGTGCTCGTTGCCAAGGAGCAGATCGGGCTGGCCGTCGCCGTTGGCATCGCCGGCGGCGAGGCCCCAGCCGCCGAGTTCCTGGGCCGGGCCGTTAAACATTTTTTCGTAGGCGCGGTGCACGTCGCCCAGCATGAACGAGCCGTAACCGCGGTTAATGATGTAGCGATTGTGACCGTTCTTTGCGCGGCTGACGGTGTAGAAATCGACGTGGCCATCGAGGTTGAGATCGGCGGCGACGGTGGCGAGGTGCAGGAACGAGCCTTCGCTGATCTCGTTGCCGTGCTCGGTGACATCAACGGGCTGGCCGGCGCGATTCTCGATCACGTGCCAGCCGTTTTCGACCGGCACGATCAGATCGGTGCGGCCGGTGCCGAGGATGGGGGTGAAGGCGCCGGCACCGGTGAAGCCGGGTTTTTCATCCTGGCCGGAGGTGAAGCGCAGTTTTGGTGCGGCCGGGTGCGGAGCAAAACGGCCGTCCTTGTCTTGGACGAGGAGCAGGCCGGGGCCGGACGCGTAGTAGAGATCGGTGCGGCCGTCGCCGTCCCAATCGCCGAGCGTGAAATAGCCGGTGCCCTTCGCGCCGGTTTCGGCGCGATCAAGACCGGCGCGGGCGGTGGCGTCGGTGAAGACGCCGCCCGGTTTGCCGGGATTGAGCAGCAAGCGGAGCCCACCGCCGACGAGCGAGACGAGGATATCGGGGTAACCGTCGCCGTTGCCTTCGATGAACGCGGCGGCGTGGACCGTGGCGAGTTCGGGGGCGGAGAGCGGGAGCGGTGGGGCGGGTTTGAAGCTGCGTTGTTCGCCGTCGAGTGCGCCGCGGAGCAACGTGCCGCCGGCGAGGAGATCGGTGTGCCCGTCGAGGTCGAAATCGGCGAAGGCGACGCTGACGCTGGACTGCTTGAGGCCGAGCCACTCGGTGGCGTCGACGAACTCGAGTTTTTCCATTTGCAGGAAAACGCGATCGCCGGAGGGCGAGCAGGCGTAGAGGTCGGGGAGGCCGTTGCGATCGAGGTCGTAGAGCGCGACGCCTTTCACCGGCCCGGGGAGTTTTTCAACCAGGATGTCAGGCTTGAACGCGGCGTAGCCACGACGCGGATAGTAGGAGCGGTCGCGCGCGAGGTCGGCGCACATCCGGACGAGTTGCGCGGTCGAGCCGTTCCA
>JANPIT010000612.1:0-6168 GCA_031425115.1 Opitutaceae bacterium
GGCCTCCGCTCCCACTTTGTTCCGGGGTTTGGGGTCCCCCCCGCTCCACCTCCTGCTGTTTTCGATATGCGCGCTGAGTTTCCAGTCGGTCCACGCCCAGCTGGCCAACACGGGCCCCGCGCCTGTTCCCCGCGTCGTCGAGGATGCGACCGAGCGCCGGGCCGCCTATCTCGCGCGCGTGCAGGAGATGCTGACGTGGCGGGTGGGTCTGGCGAAACCGGCTGACCCCGCCACCTACGGACTCGGGGAAATTGCCGCGAAACTCGCGCTGCGGCAGGACGCTGAAATCTGCTCCGCGCGCGTCATCGAGCTGATGAAGAAGCCGACGTCCGACATGTTTTGGATGTTTCCGGTCACCTGCATCTCTTACCTCGGTCGCGATCAACTCACGGCCGAGGCGAAGGCAGCGGTGCGCGAGGCGTGGCGCACGTATTTTCCGCTACGCGGCGACACGGAGAATCACTGGATCATGTATTACTCGTCGCTCTACCTCATGGCTCAGCTCTGGCCCGGCGAGTCCGGCGACCGTTGGTTCAACGGCAAGAGTTCAGACGAGAATTTCGCAGAGGCGCGCGACTACATCCTGCACTGGATGAACCTCACGACGACGATCGGGCAGGGTGAATACGACTGCACGCACTACATCGGCGAGTATGCGATCCCGATGCTGTTTCTCGCCACGTGGTCCAAGGATCCTGCGATGCGACAGCGCGGGCGCATGATGCTCGATTATGTGATGGCAGACTTCGCCGTAGAAACGCTCGACGGCATCTACATCGGCTCCCACGCGCGCACGGACGACAACAATGTGCTCGAGAAGTGGAACGGGCTCTCGTCCGCTTTCTCGTGGTTGTTTTTCAACAACTGCCCCGCGCCGGTGTCGTTTGGCAGCTGGCCGATCTACTTCGCGGCCGCTGCTAAAAACTACGAGTTACCCGAGGTCATCTATCGAATCGGAGTGGATCGCAGCGGCCCCTACACGCATTTCGAGCGCAAGCGCACCCGCCATCGGTGGCGGCTCAGCGACCTGCGCAACGCCCCCGTCTACAAGACCAGCTATGTCACTGCCGACTACGCGGTCGGGTCCGACCAAGGCGGCTTGTTGCAACCGATCCAGCAGCACTCGTGGGACGTGACGTGGGCGGTTCCCGATCCGCGCGGCGTGCATAACACGATTTTCTCCGTGCAAGCGCACTACAGCGTCGACGAGCTCATGATGTATTTCACTGAGATGCCGGACAGCATGCCGAAAGCGGTGACCTTCCAGAGCAAACCGACCTACATTTCCGAGGACAAGTTGCTCGGCGGTTCGCCCTACGAGCAGATTTTTCAGCAAGACGACACCGTGATTTCGCTGAGCGATGTGCCGGCGGGCGCGACGTTCGAACAGGTGAACGGATTCTTTTCGAAGGATCTGGCCAAACTCGAAGAGGACGCTTCGGGCTGGATCTTCGCGCAGGGGGGACGGGCCTACTTCGCCTATCGCCCGCTCGCCCCATACGAGTGGCGGCCGCTCGAAAAGGGCGGCAAACGGCTCCGCTCGCCTCACGGCAAAAACGGCACGATCGTGCAGGCGGCGTCCGCGCGCGAGTTCAGCAGCTGGGAAGATTTTAAGGCCAGGATCCGGGCGTTGCCGCTGACGATCGCGCTCGCCCCGACGCCCCGCGTCACGTTCACGACGCTGCGCGGTCGAAAGGTCGAGTGCGCCTATGGCGCGGCGCCGCGCGTGGACGGGCGCGAGATCGACTACGCGCGCGATTGGAAACTGTTTTCCGGCCGCTATCTCAATGCCGACGTCGGCAGCGGCCTGCTCACGATCACGCATGGCCGGCTGAAGCGTGTCCTGGATTTCAATACGGTCACGATCACCGATGCCGTGGCGCCTTGAGAGTGTAGCGGCACGCGCGAGCGTTTCGCCGGGCCGCGAGATGCGCCCGCGTTTCGCCAGGAGGAAGTGGGTCCAGCTCGCGGCCATCTTCGCCTTGGCCGTTAACCTTCGCGCCGCGGAGCCGTTGACGCCGCATGCGCTGCTTGAGCGGTTGTGCGACGATTTCGGCGGCCGACTCACCGGTAGCGCTGCGAATATGGCCGCGATGGATCGTCTCGCGGCCGAGTTGCGGGCGCTGGGTTTAGCGCCGGAGAAAATGCCGTTCGCGATGCCGGGCTGGGAACGCGGAGCCGATCGCGTGGAACTCGTTGCGCCGATGGCGCGATCGCTGCGCGTCGCCTCATTGAGCTACACGCAGCCACATGCTGCCTTTGAAGCGGCCGTGGTGGACCTCGGCGACGGCCGGCCGGCGAACCTGCCCACGGGTGACTTCGCGGGCCGGATCGGGGTGCTGGCGTCAAACTCGCCGTTGCAGACGAGCGAAATCGTGGCGGTGGCCACCGAGCGCAAATTGCGCGGCGTGCTGGTCGTGAACCGCGAAGGCGGCGGCCAACTGCTCGCGCGCACCGGCAGTTTTTCCGGCGAGCCGTTGCCGTTGCCGATTTACTCGATCGCGCAGGAGGAGGGGCGGTGGCTCCAGCGGCTGCTGGCCCGCGGCACGCCGGTCCGCCTGCGGATGGAAACGAAGTCGCGCTGCCGGCCGATTGAAACGGCCAATCTCGTGCTGCGCCTCCCAGGTCGCGCTCCTTCGCGAGTGATCGTCGGGGCGCATTTCGACAGCTGGGACCTGGGGCAGGGGGCGATGGATAACGGGCTTGGCATCGCGCAGCTCTTTGCGCTGGCAACCGCGTTGCGCGGCACGACGCCGCACCACAGCGTCGAACTCATCTGGTTCAACGGCGAAGAGCAGGGACTGTTCGGCTCGCGTCACGCCGCGGCACAGCTCGGCGACGCGCCCATTGTTGCGATGCTGAATCTCGACATGGTCGGCGTGCCCATTGGCGTGAACGCGCTCGGTGACGACTCGCTCGTGCCCGCACTTGAGCGCTGGCATGCTGCGCGTCCGGCACCCCAGCGACTCGCGAAAGGCGTCGAAAACGTGAACTGGGTCGCGAGCGATCACACGCCTTACCAGCTCGCGGGAGTGCGCGCACTGACGTTCAATGCCCCGATCCCGCGCGAGTCGTCCCGCTACTATCATGACTTCGCGGATACGATCGACAAGGTGTCGCCGGCGCTGGTCGACGACTCCGCGGCCGTCGTGATCGATCTCGTGCGGGCACTGGCGCAGGATGAAGCGCTGGCGGCGTGGCGACGCTCGCGAACGGAAACGCGAGAGCTTTTCACGCGATTCGGACTGGAGAAGCGGTTGCGCGCTTCAACAATGTGGCCGTTCGGGCCGTAGCGCCCGAGCTTTCCACTGAAGCATGAATGCAGCGCCGGACATTTTTCAGGCACCGTTATCTGGTGCATGGGCCTGCTTGCGTCGGTCGCGACGAGTGGCTGGGTCGATTTCCGAGGGGGGCGAAACTGTTCGCGGGCCAGCCGATCCGCGAATTCAGGGCAAGCGGTGGCAAAACCTTGCGACCCGCCGCCCGCCTTCGATTGAGTTCTCCCCGTTGGTTACTCTGCGGCCGCTCCCCCGGTTCCCCTCCATGAAATTGCCCTTGTTTCTTCACGCCGCTGTCGGCGCCCTCGCCATTACGACCGGGTGGGCCGCGGCCGCCGCCAAGCCGAACATCCTGCTTATTGTGTCCGACGATCAGGGTTATGCGGATACAGGCTTCCAGGGCGCGAAGGATCTCGCCACACCGCATCTCGACCGGTTGGCGGCGGGCGGCGTGCGTTTCACCAACGGTTACGTTACGCATCCCTACTGCAGCCCGACGCGCGCGGCGCTGCTGACGGGCCGCTACCAGCAGCGCTTCGGGCACGAGCGGAATCCATTCTACGATCCCGCCGATCGTCGCGAAGGACTGCCGTTGACCGAGACGCTGCTGCCCGCCCGGCTGCAGCCGGCGGGTTACGTGAGCGGCTGGGTGGGGAAATGGCATCTCGGGGCGGCGCCGGAGTTCGCCCCCGGGCGTCGTGGGTTTGCGGAGACGTATGGTTTCATCGGTGGCGGACACCGCTTTCGGGAGTGGACCGTGAATCCGGCGGTCGAATACACCGTGCCGATCGAGCGCAACGGCGTGGCGGTCGAGATTCCGGATCACCTGACAACCGCGTTCGGCCGCGAGGCGGCGGCCTTCGTGCGCCGACACCGCAGCGAGCCGTGGTTTCTCTATCTGGCATTCAATGCGCCGCACAACCCGGCGGAGCCCACGCCGGAACGGCTCGCACGTTTCGCCGCGATTCAGGATCCGGTGCGTCAGAAATATGCGGCGCAGATCAGCCTGATGGACGACGCGATCGGGGAGACCATCTCCGCGTTGCGCGAGACGGGGCAAGCGGAGCGCACGCTCGTCTTTTTCTTCAGCGACAACGGTGGGCCGGTCGGCATCAACGGCTCGAGCAACGCGCCGCTGCGCGGGGCGAAGGGCTCCGTTTACGAAGGCGGCGTGCGCGTGCCGTTCGTGGTCTCGTGGCCGGAGCGCCTGCCCGCCGGCCGCGCGGACGAGCGGCCCGTGAGCTCGCTCGATGTGTTCGCGACGGCGCTGGGCGTGGCGGGCGTCGCGATGCCCGCGGATCGACGCCACGACGGCGTGAATCTCATTCCGTATCTCACCGGCGAAAACAAAGGCGCCCCCCACGAGCGCCTCTTCTGGCGCAACGGCGCGCTGCTCGCGGTGCGCGAGGGCGATTGGAAGCTGGTGCGCGGCGCAGGCACCACCGATGAACTCTACAATCTCAAGTCGGACGTCGCCGAAACGAAGAACCTCGCCACCGCCCAGCCGGCGATTGCGGCGCGGCTCGCGGCGGCGCTCGAGGCGTGGAGCAAGGAACTGGTCGAGCCGGCGTTTCCGGGCGCGTCGGGCCGCAATCCCAAGAGCAAGAAGGGTGGCGCGAAGAAGCAGCCATGAGCGCAACCGCACGCCGCAATTTCCTCCTCGTTCGCCGCGTCAGCGGCACGGTTTTTCCGCGCCCTCCAGCACTCGCCGCATGCCATTTTCCGGACCTCTCTCCATGAAACTTCCTGCCCCGCTCCAATCCGCCCTGGTCGCTCTCACCCTGATCGCGCCCGCGTTGGCTGCGACACCGGCCAAGCCGAACATCATTTTCATCATGGCCGACGATCTCGGCTACACCGACGTGGGCGCCTTCGGCAGCAAGTATTACGAAACGCCCCACATCGATCGCCTCGCGAAGCAGGGCACGCGTTTCACGAACTACCATCCTTGTCAGAACTGCACGCCGACGCGCGCGGCGCTGATGAGCGGCCAGTATGGCGCGCGCACGGGCACCTACACCGTGGGCGGGATCGAGCGTTTCGATTGGACCAAGCGGCCGCTGCGCCCGGTCGACAATCTCCCTAACCTCGCCCTCGATCGGGTGCTGTTGCCGCAGACCCTCAAGGCGGCCGGCTACGCCACGGGGATGTTTGGCAAATGGCACATCGGCAACGATGGCCCTTACCATCCCAGCAAGCGCGGATTCGACGAGGCGATCGTCAGCCAGGGCGTGCACTATGATTTCAACACGAACCCGAAGACCGAGTATCCAAAAGGCCAATATCTTGCCGACTTTCTGACTGACCGCGCGGTGGATTTCATCACGCGGCACAAGGAAAGGCCGTTTTTCCTCTACCTGCCGCACTTCGGCGTGCACTCGCCGCGGCAGGCGAAGCCGGAGCTGATCGCTAAGTTTAAAAACAAGTCAGGCGTCGGCGGACACAACAACCCGACGTATGCCGCCATGATCGCGAGCGTCGACGAGAGCGTTGGCCGCGTGATGGCGTTGCTCGACGAGTTGAACCTCGCCGATAACACGGTGCTCATCTTCACGAGCGACAACGGCGGCGTGGGTGGTTACGTGCGCGAGGGAATCAAGGAGGCCGGAGGGGACGTCACCGACAACGCCCCGCTGCGCAACGGCAAGGGCAGCCTCTATGAAGGCGGCACCCGCGTGCCGTTTATCGTGCGTTGGCCCGCGCAGGTGAAAGCAGGCGCCGCGTGCGACACGCCGGCTATCCACGTCGATATGTATCCGACGCTCGTCGCGCTCGCCGGCGGCAAAATGCCCGCGAATCAGGTGGCGGACGGGGAGAGCCTCGCGCCGTTGATGCGGGATGTGCGCGCGAAGCTCGCGCGCGAAGCGATCTTTCAGCATTTCCCCGGCTA
>JANPIT010000613.1:0-3224 GCA_031425115.1 Opitutaceae bacterium
CTCTTCACATGTCCATCCATCGCAATGAGCGCATGGCGCGGCGCGATGCGGGTGCGAGTCTGGCCCAAAGGTAAATTCATCAAGGCTCCAACTTAGACGGAATGCTCCAAATGCACAGAATGAAAAGCCGGTGCACGCAAACCGAAGCCCAGTCAGCCCGTTCCGCGCTTTCTACATCCCAGGCCGCAAGAACTGTCCCGGCGGCGGCAGATTCACGAGCCGCCCCTCGGCGAACACCGCACTCCCCCGCACAAACGTGTGCGTGATCCGCGCCCGCGATTTGAATCCCACATACGGACTGATCCGGTGCCGTGTCCACAGATCCTCCGCCTCGATTGCGCGCGGCTTGCCAAATTCGACGATGCAAAAATCCGCATCGCGCCCTTCCGTCAGCAGCCCCTTTTTCCCATCCAGCCGGAACCGCCGCGCGACATTTCGCGACATCGCCGCCGCCAGCATCGGCAAATCTCGCTCCGCCGATTCCGCGCACTCGGAAAGCACGAGGGATGCGCCGTGCTGCACTCCCGCAATGCCGCCCCAAATCTCAAAGAAATCCGTCGATGTCTTCATTTCCGCCGGCGCTGGTGAGTGGTCGGAGCCGAGGGTTTGAATCCGCCCCGCGCGCAGCTCGGCCCACAACGCCTTGCGCCGTTTCTCATCGCGGATCGGTGGCGCGCACTTCGCCGCCGCGCCGATCCGCGTGACGTCTTTATCGTTCAACAAGAGATAATGCGGGCAGGTCTCAGCCGTGACGTCGACGCGCTGGTCGCGCGCCTCTTCGACCAACGCGACTCCCTCCGGACTGCTGACGTGGACGATGTGCAGCGCACACCCCGTCTCACCTGCGATCTCAATCGCCACGCGAATCGCCGCGAGCTCCACCTCGACCGGCCGCGACGCGAGCCAGGCTTTCGCATCGGTGTGGCCCGCCTTTTTTTGCTGCGCCGTAAACTTCGCCGCGAGCGTTTCATCCTCGGCGTGCACCGCCACGAGCAGCCCGAGCTTGGCCGCACGTTTCATCCCTTCATGCAACGTCCGTTCATCGACGCGCGGGAAACTTTCGATCCCGCTCGCGCACATGAAGGCCTTCAGCCCGATCGCGCCCACGTCGCGCAGCCCCGCTAGCTTGTCGAGATTCTGCGACGTGAGTCCGCCCCACAGCGCGAAGTCCACACAGGATTTCTGTTCACCCAGTTCGCGCTTTGTCCGCAGACCCGCCGCATCCAGCACCGGCGGCTCCGAGTTCAGCGGCATGTCGAAAAACGCCGTGCCGCCTCCGGCTGCGAGCGCCGCCGAACCCGTCGCAATCCCCTCCCACTCCGTCCGGCCCGGCTCGTTGAAATGCACGTGGGCATCGATAATGCCCGGGAAAACATAGCGCCCTTCGGCATCGATTTCGTTGTGCACTTCCTCGGCGATCTCGGGCGCGATCTTCACGATGCGACCGGCCGACACCGCGAAATCTGCCTGCATCACGCCCTCGGGCGTCACGAGACGGCCCGCCCGCACGATCAATTCCAGTTCGTTGGTCATCATGGGGGAAAATCAGTTTCGTTTTGCTAACCGCTCGATAAAATCAATCAGCACGTCGAGCGCGACGCCGATGTCTGCCGGTGCAGCGTATTCGGCCGGGTGGTGACTCAAGCCGTCCCGACAACGCACAAACAACATCGCCACCGGTGTGATCGTCGACAACACGACCCCGTCGTGGCCCGCACCGCTCACCAAGCGCGCGCTGCGCCCCTGCACCGCGGCCACGCTCTCGTCCAACACCGTGGAAAGCACGTCGGCACACTCCACCGCGCCGTTATCCTGCGTGCGCTCCCAGGTGAATTTCAACCCGCGTCGCCGGGCAATCGCTCTCGCCTCTCCCAACAAATGAGCCAACGCGTCAGCCCGCGCCGCATCGCGGGGATGCCGCACGTCCAACGACCACACCGCCTCGCCAGGAATCACGTTTGGCGCGCCCGGCGACACCGCGATCATGCCCACCGTCGCCACCAGCGGAGACCGCAGGCGCGCTGTCGATTCCACGAATCGAATGAATTCCGCCGCGCCCGCCAGCGCATCGCGGCGCAGCGGCATCGGCGTGGTCCCCGCGTGACCGGCCTTCCCGCGGAACGTCAGGCGGCCGCGCGTCTGTCCCGCAATTGCGGATACGACGCCTACCGCCAGCTTCTCCGCCTCCAACACCGGACCCTGCTCAATGTGCACCTCGACATATCCCAGCAGATCGCCTTTCCGGGGGTGGAGCGGCTTGACCCCAAGCCGCTGGTTTGAGCGCATGCGCAGCTCCTGAACGCGCGATGGGGACAACGCGTTCCACCTTTCGATCGCCTCGCGCACGCTCACCCCCGCGGCGTCGCGCCCGTTCAGCTCCGGCGCGCGCAGCCGACCCAGATAGCCTTTGCTGCCAAGATACGCGCTGGCGAACCGCACCCCTTCCTCCTCGGAAAAGCCCAGCACCTCCACCGCGAAAGGCAGGGAGACTCCGCGCCGCCGCAATTCCGCCAGCGCACTGATCGGCAGCAGCACGCCGAGCGCGCCGTCGAACCGGCCCGCATCGCGCACCGTATCGAGATGCGAGCCCAGCAGCAGCGTTTTCGCTTGGCCGGAGGCTCCCTCGACGCGGCCGATCAGATTCCCGTAAGCATCTTCGCGCACCGCCAGCCCCGCGGCGCGCATCCAGGCCGCGACCTGCGTGTTCGCCCGCCGCATCGCCGGCGACAAAAACGTGCGCGTGAGCTTCCCCCGCTCGTCCGAGATTCGGCCGAGTGCGTCGAGTCGACGAACAAGTTCGCGGCAAGCGGTCTGCGACATCGTCTCAGCTTCCGCGATACGTGCTATAGGCCCACGGCGTGACGAGCAGTGGCACGTGGTAGGAACCGTTCGGATCTTCCACGCGGAAGAAAACCGCCGCGTAAACGAAGAACGTCGCACTCACGCCGCGCGTGGCGAAATAGTCCTGGATCTTGAAGACGAGTTGGTAGTCGCCGAGTCGCAAATCCGCGCCGGTCAATAACGGCGCATCCGTGCGGCCATCGGCGTTCGTGACGACTACCATCAAGCGCGTCGGCGTTTCCGTGAGACTCCAAAGCTCAATCTCCATCCCGGCGGCCGGCGCGCCAATGGTCAGGTCGAGGACGTGAGTGCTGAGTTTGGCGGGCATACAGGAGAAATGCCCACGGAACACGCGGAAGACACGGAAGAAATTCCGTCCCTCC
>JANPIT010000614.1:0-2663 GCA_031425115.1 Opitutaceae bacterium
CCAGCGGGTGACTGCTGCGCCAGTCGTAGTTCACGCCAAAGGCCCACTGCAGGTCCCGGCTCGCCGCGTAAATCGCGCGCACGGCGACGGGCGCGCCAAAGTCGCTTTTGCCGTAGGTGCCAGGATCGATTTCCGCGCGCAACGACCACTGGGCGTCGAGGACGCGGTTCCAGCCCAGCTTGAGCGCGAGCGAGGCGAGATCATCGGGCACGAGGCTTGTCGCCGGTGGTTGAAACGAAAACCACTGGGCGCCGAAACCGACGAGAAGCTGGTCTTGCGCGCCGAGCGGCACGGCTATGACGGACGATGCGCGGGCGTGGCGCGTGGAGATCTCGCCGAGACGGCGCGAGCCTTCGTGGACGGCGGAGCGGCCAGCGTAGGAAATCTCCGCGACGTGGTCATAGGTCGTGGCGCCGGAGCGCGGCGACAGCGGTGTCTGGGCCGAAAGGGTGCAGACCAGGAGGAAGGCGGTCGCGAGCGAGCGAGGGATGATCATGAAGAGTGAGCGGCGGCAGGCGGGAAGCATGCGAACGGTGTCACGCTTCACTACGCGCAAGCCCGCCCGTTGGATGAAGGGGAGGGCCGCCGGCGTGGAGTCTGCGGCCATTCTGCCCCCGGCCAGCAATGCCCTGACCTGGACGGAGAAAGAACGGGGAACCGGGATCCCGAACGAACGGTTCCTATCGCGGGGCGGGCGCGGCGGTTTCCGCCACACGCTTGTAGGCGTCACGGGCGAAGACGACGGAGTCGGCGCTGCGGATCTCAATCGGGCCGAGGCCGCCGACGCGCAGCACGGGCACGCGATCGGTGCGGCGGAGCGCGGGGGCGGCGGTGCCATCGCGTTGCTGCGCGAGGACACGGCCGGATTCAAATTCTTGATACGAGGCGGAGCCGTCGGCGCGGAGCTCGAGCCGGCGTTCGTCGTCGCCGCTGCCGTAGGTGTATACGCCAGCCGACTTGCGCACGAGCGCAGTGGATTCCGGGAGGGTGAGTTCGATGTAGTCCTCTGCCGGATCGACAGACTCCTCGCGAAAGGTCCAGAAGGCCGAACCGGCGACCAGGGCGGCGGAGAGGGTGAAGGCGGCCCAGCCGAGGGCGGGGTGGCGGGTTCGGGCCGGTGGCAGTTCCGTCGCGACCGATGCTGTTTCCGGGGTGGTCGGAGCAGTGACGGGGTCGTGACTGTCGAGATACGCCGGCACATCTGCGGCATGGAGTTCGAGGTAGGACTGGTGCGGGGCGGCGGCATCGCGGAGCACGAGCTTCCCGCGGCCCGGCCGAACGGCGAAGCGACCGCGCGGCCCCGTGATAATGAGATGCGGATCGTCGTCCCCCACTTGTGCGAGATCGAGGCGGGCCAACCGGGAAAGCAGTTCGGCCAGGGGGCCAAGCTCGAGCGGGCCGAGATCGCGCGAGGATTCATCAGCGCCGACCGTGGTGAGATCGGCGGATAGGCCGCGCGTGGACACCTTGTAGGTCGCGCGGGGTGCGGGCTCAGCGTTCGATGACGAAGAAGGGTTCATTGCCGATCCCGAGGAAGAAATTACCCGTGGCGAGATTACCATCATCAATCTTGCGATCAATGGCGGTGAGTTGGGCGCGATCCGTGGTCACACGGTTCTGGGCCTGGGTGCGGAGGCCAATTGCGGCGCGGTAGCGAGTGCCACTGAAGGTCCGGTTGTATTCCCAATGGTAGCGGCCGCCGATCGGGGTGCGGCGAAGCCAGGCGGTATTGCCCAGACTTCCGACCATGAGGGGAGGCATGATCCCGATGCCGACATCCGGAGGATAGGCGCCCGACTGCTGGGCCTGAGCCTGAAACGCGCCGGCGAAGGTGCGGAGATCGTTGGCGACACTCGTCGCGCGGGCCGCAAGCACGGCCTGTTTCAATGCGGGCATGGCGAGCGAGGCGATCACGCCGACGATCAGAGTCGCCATGCCCATCTCGACGAGGCTGAAGCCGCGGATCGAGTGAGGGTGGCGAGTCAGGGCGCGAGTCTTGGAGCGGACGGAAAGCATGGAGTCGCGCTGGAGCGACGCGGTTGGCACCGCAGAGAATCTCTAAGTCGCACGGGGAGCGAGTCCAATCAACGAACCACGCGCGCCGGGCCGGGCGCGCGTGGGGACGGGCGAGGTAAACGCGATACGGCGCAGCGGGCTCAGCCCCGCTGCATCTGGTGGGGCGCGACGTCGGCGTCGCGGGGATTCGTCGGGATGCGCATGCTGTAGAAGCTGCGATAAACGAAGACCAGGCCGACGATGAAGATGACGATACCGATGCCGTGCTTGAGGCCGGCTTCCATTTTCACCGCGATCTCGACGGCGAGGAGGCCGAAGAGCGTGGTGAACTTGATCACGGGATTGAGCGAGACGGACGAAGTGTCCTTGAACGGATCGCCCACGGTGTCGCCGACGACAGTGGCGGCGTGGAGCGGGGTGTTCTTCATCTTCAATTCGACCTCGACGATCTTCTTGGCGTTGTCCCAGGCGCCGCCGGCGTTGGCCATGAAGATGGCCTGGAAGATGCCGAAGAAGGCCATGCCGATGAGGTATCCAATAAAGAAGAACGGATCGAAGAATGCGAGCGAGAGGCTGAAACAGAAGATGACGATGAAGATGTTGATCATGCCCTTTTGCGCATACTGGGTGCAGATCTTCACGACTTC
>JANPIT010000615.1:0-7999 GCA_031425115.1 Opitutaceae bacterium
GGCGACGGCGCCGTAGCTTGCGCACGAACGAGGGACGAAGCGGCGCCAGCGACCAGCGCTAGCGCAGCGAACAGGAAACGGACAGGGGTTTGCATGGGGTAAGAGGAACGCTGGAGTTCAACAAGGTTTTGTCGCGAACACCGCCACATAACACAGGGTGCACCGATTTATTTTCCGAATCGTGTGTTGCGGGGCTCGCCTGGCGACAACTCTCTTGGCTGACCATGATTTCGGACGCTGATGAAAGGCCGTGGGTGCTTGCCGCGCAGCGGGGAGACGGCGACGCCTTTTCCTGGCTGATTGAGCGTCACCACCGTGGCGTGCGCGCTTGCCTCGTAGCGCGAATGAAGGATCCGCACGAAGCCGAGGATTTAGCACAGGAAGTCTTCGTCACGGCGTTTCGGAAACTGGCCGATTTCGATGCGGCGCGCCCGATGGGGCCGTGGCTGCGGAGCATCGCCTTGAACTTGCTGCGCAATCACTGGCGCAAATTCCGCGCGCAGCCGATCGGTGGCAACGCCGAGCTCGCGGAGCTACTCGACCGACACATCGCTGCCGAATGCAGTTCCGAGCGCGAACCCCTGCTCCACGCGGCGCTGCACGACTGCCTGGAACGCATGGAGGGCCCGGCGCGCGACCTCCTGCACCGGCGCTACGGCGAAGAGGAATCCGTGCGCGAACTCTCCGACAGCCTGCAGCGCGGCTACTCGGCACTCACGATGCAACTGCACCGGCTCCGCGAAGTGCTCGCGGACTGTATCGGCCGCAAGATGCAGAAACTCGAGGCCTCGTCGTGACCCACGAGGAACAACAGCAGCTCCTGGCCCGGGCCGGCGCCGGCGATCTCACGCGCGAGGACGCCGCGCGTCTGCTCGAGGCGTGCCGTCGCGATCCGGCGTTGTTGGCAAAATTGAGTCAGCTCACGGTCGTGGAGCGGCTGCTGGCGCACGGTCATCTTTATCCGGACGACGGGGCGTTCGTGCGCGAGGTGCACGTGAGACTACAGGTGGCCGCCGGAGGATTTCATCCAACCATCGGGGACGCTCCCGTAGCGGATTTCGATACTGGTAGCGCCGCGCGTGAGCGAGTGGACGGCCCCCCACTCGCTCACGCTCTTAGCTACAAACGACACCGGCACTGGGGCTTCGCTGCGGCTGCGGCGTTGGTCATGGGCTTCGTCGCGTGGTGGGCCATTCGCCTTAATCCCTCCGACGCCCAAATCGTGCGCATGGAATCCGCCACGTGGGATGCGGGCCGCCGCACGCTGAAAGTTGGCGACGACATCCCATCTCATCGACTGCGGCTCACCAGCGGTCTCGTCGAACTGAAGTTCGCGCGTGGCGCCACCATGATCGTCGAGGGGCCGGCGGACTTCGAAGTGCACGGGCCGGAGCGCGCGTTTCTCCATCAAGGACGAGCCGTCACTCGCCTGCCGAAAGGCACGAAGGGTTTTATCCTCGATAGCCCGCGCGGACGCCTGGTGGATCAAGGCACGGAGTTCGGCGTGAGTGTCGGGCCGTCGGGCGACACCGAAGTGCACGTGCTGGAGGGCAAAGTCGACGCCGTGCCCAACAATCGGCAACAGACGGTGCAACTCAGCGAGAATCAGGCGGCGCGGCTCACGTCAGGCCGCGTCGAGCAGTTCACGGCAGACGCAGTGGGTTTCATCACGGATTTGCCCCCGGCGAGCGTGGGCGAGATTGGGTTTTTGCATTGGTCGTTCGACGAAGGTCAGGGCCGCATCTCTCAAAATCGCGGGTTGGGTCTGGGAGCGCCCCACGCACGTGCGATCCTCCGCGCTTACCCCGAGAACGCACCTGGCCCGCAATGGATCGCCGGCCAATTCGGGGAAGGCCTTTCGTTCGATGGCCGGCAGGATTTTGTGGAGTGCGAGTTCGCGGGGATTTCCGGCGCTGAACCGCGCACCGTGGCATTCTGGGTAAAAGTGCCGCGGGATTCCACGATCGAAGAAGGCTACGGTATCATAAACTGGGGCACGTCGGCCCCGGGCTTGGCGTGGCAGATTTCCGTCAACCCGAACGCGCGTGAAGGCCCGCTCGGGCGGCTGCGCCTGGGCGTGCATGAAGGTTGGGTCGTGGGCTCGACCGACCTGCGCGACGATCGGTGGCATCATTGCGCTGTCGTCATGTATGGCGGGCACCGGCCGGATTCGGGAACGCACATCCTGCTCTATCTCGATGGCGAGCTGGAGCCGGCCGCGAGAAAGGCGGTGCGCGAGATTCGCACGCAGACCACCGGCGACGCTGCGCACAATATTTGGATCGGTCGCAATCTCACCCACCGCCGATTGGATCAACTCACTCCGTTGGGCCGGTTCTTCCGCGGCAGTGTTGACGAGGTTTTCGTTTTCAATGCGTCGCTCAATCAGGAGCAGATTCGCTCGTTGATGAAATTCAACCGACTCGAGTCCGCGGCCCGGCCGCTGGCGCAGTAGTTGCCGCCGTCGCCGTCGCGAGTGCGGGCCGATCGCGCGCAGCCTGGGCCGGACTCACGCAATTGGATCGAGGTGGACCGTGCGCTCCGCGCGCGGCTTGGCCAGTCTGCCCCTTAACCAACGCACCCTCCCAAGTAGCCGCGCACAGAGTGCACGGCCCACCTCAGCCGATGCGTCGTTGCGCTGAGCTGCGCTCATCGCTCGACCCGGCTCCGCAAGGTGTGCCGGTTCCATTCTGCGCTCGCCGCAGCGGAGAGATTTCTCTCATTTCGCACACATCGCCTCCGGTCCAGCAACCTCTGCGGTAGTGCGCTGCGCGTTCCTCTCGTTCGCGCCTGCGTTGCTTTTTGCCGCGGAACCTGCCCCGGCACGACGGTCCGCACCTGCTCCCACCTCCCCCAGCCCGACGGTAATCGCGACGCCACGACACACGGGCACACCGTTCCTCACCGTGTGGCGGCCGGAAGACTACGGCGCGGAGCCTGAAAATTTCTGCGCGGTGCAGCATCCGCGCACCGGCCTGGTTTACGTCGGCAACGCCGCGGGCTTGCTCGAATTCGACGGCGCGCGCTGGCGGCTGATCCCCATGCCGGGAGGAGGCGGCGTGGGCGCGTTGAACATCGATGGGCGCGGTCGGGTCTGGGGCCAGAGCGGAGGGACGGTTTTCCGTCTCGAGTCCGATCCGCGCGGCCAATGGCAGCCCCGCGTGCTGAACGACCGCCTGCCGGAGAGCTTGCGCGCGCCGAATTTTGTGCAGGGGTGCGTCGTCACGTCGGAGGGAGTTTGGTTTCTGGATACGAAGCGCCTGATTTGCTTCAGCCTCGACGACGCGCCCGCGCGCACGTGGACGGTGGCGGAGGGTCTGGTCGTCGCGATCCGTTTGTGGATGATCGACGACGAGCCATACGTGATGGCCGGCGGCGGCGCAGCCCAGCGCGTGCGGGCCGGAACCCTCGAGAGCGTGCCGAGCCTGAAGGGCTCGGTCTGGGGCGGCCGGAAGGAAGCGGAGGGGACGTGGCGACTGATCTCGCCCTACACCACCGAACGTTGGGATGGTGAGAAAACCACCGTTCTCGGCCGGCTGCCGCAGGGCGACGGCGCATATCGCGGGGTGTTTCTCGCGGATGGTCGCGCGGCGTTCGGCACGGGGCGCAGCGGCATCGTCGTGTGCGATCAAACGGGTCGCGTGGTGCAGATGATCGGGCGGACGCAAGGCCTGCCGGCGAATCAAGTGGTCGATGTGATGGAGGATCGCGAGGGCGGCGTGTGGGCGATCACCCGCAACGGCATCGCGCGGGTGCAGCTCGATTCGCCGTATGCCGTGCATGGGCCGGCGCAAGGGCTCGAGGGCACCGTCTTTTCGCTCACGCGCCATGGCCAGCGGCTCTATCTGGGCGGCACCGAGGGCGCGGCCGAGCGCGGGACCGATGGACGGTTTCAGCCCGTGCCCGAACTGCCCACCGCGGTGCGTGAAGTCGTCGCGCATGAGGATCGCGTTTATTTTCTGACGACGCGATTGCGCTCGCTCCGGCCGGGCGTGGAGCAGCTCGCCGGCCAGCTCGAGAATCGAAATTATTTCGGCCTCGTTCCGATGGTGGAACAGCCCGGCTGGTTCGCGCACGGCTCCAATGAAGGTCTGCGCTGGGCGCGCTTCGAAGAAACGAAATGGGCCACCCATGGCCCGCTCGCCGCGACCAAGAGCCGGGCCCACGCCCTGCTCGAAGCGCCGGCCGGCATCGTGTGGGCCGCCTATCGGGGCGCAGCGACGCGAGTTGATTTTCGCGACGGACTCAACGCGAAGGCGCCCGCCCGAAATTTCGGACCGGCGGAAGGGATGCCGGGGATGCCGACGGCGATGATCGTGCTCGGCGGAAAAATCGTCGGGTTCGCCCGCGGCCAGTTGGTGCGCTTCGACGAGACGGCGGACAAATTCCTGCCGGAGTCGCGCATCGTGAATCTCGAAGTCCTCACCGGCGCCGGTCCGAAACCGGCCGCGCTGGCCGGTATCCACCTCAGCGCGGACGGCACGATCTGGCTGCAAGGTGGCCGGCCCGCGCGCACCGTCGCGCGGCTGGCGCCCGCGGGTCCCGACCGCTGGCGGGTGGAACCGCTGCCCTCCGAGCCGTTGCGACACCTGAAGACCACGAGCCTGTTCCACGAGCCGGACACGAACACCGTGTGGATCGGCGGCACCGGCAACCTCGTTTCGTGCGATCTTGCCTGGCGGCCCGCCCGGCTCGCGACGGCGCCCGCCGCCACCGTGCGGCGAATGGAAACCGCGGAGGGCGAGTTGTTGTTCGGCGGAGCGGGCCGCCCGGCGGCGGCGTTGCGACTTATGCCGCGACAGGACGCCCTGCGCGTGCAGTTCGCCGCACCTGCATTCGCCCCCGATCATACGGGCGCGATGCACACGGAATATCGCACGCGGCTCGACGGACTCGATCACGACTGGAGCGCCTGGTCGCGGCAGGCGGAACGCGACTTCACGAATCTGCCGTGGCGCGCGTTTACGTTTCGCGTGGAGGCGCGCGACGACGCGGGACGCATCGGAAAAGAGGATACGCTGGCGTTTTCGATCGTGCCCGCGTGGTGGGCGACGCGTTGGGCCTGGGTCGGCTACGGCGCGCTCGGCCTGCTGGGCATGGCGGGTGTCGTGCGGCTGCGCACGCAGGCCCTGCATCGCCGGGCAGATCACCTCGAAAAAATCGTCGTCGACCGCACGCAGGAGCTCGCGCAGAGCAACGCTCAACTCGCCAGGCAGAACACCGAGCTCGCGCGCCTGAACCAGCTCGAGCTCGACGAGAAGCTCGCCGCGCAACTCTCGGAGGAAAAAGCGCGGCTCGAGCTCCTCCGCTACCAGCTCAACCCCCACTTCCTGCTGAACGCCTTCACCACGCTGCGCAGTCTCGTCTTTTCGTCGCCCGAAGCGGCGGGCAAGACGGTGGAACGGCTCGCGGATTTCTGCCGGCTCGCGCTCACGCGCAGCGAGGAAACGGGCGCATCGGTCGACGACGAGGTGCGCCTGATCGAGAGCTACCTCGATACGGAGAAGGCGCGCTGGCGCGACGAGCTGCACGTGGAGATGCATGTCGATCCCGCGGCGCGCCCGGTGTCGCTGCCGCCGTTCCTGCTGCAACCGCTGGTCGAGAACGCGGTCAAATACGGCGGCCGCACCTCGCCCGGCGCGCTGCACCTGCGCGTGAGCATACGCCGCGACGAGACGGCGTCGCTATCCCCACGCCCCGAGGACGCCGCATTGCAGATCGAGATCGCCAACACCGGTGAGTGGGTGGAGGCCGACAGCCCGCACCGGAAGGGTTCGACGGGCATCGGCATGGAGAACCTCCGCCAGCGGTTGCGGCGGCGCTACCGCGATGGCCACGAGCTGCACACCGAGGCGCGTGACGGCTGGGTGTATGTGCGGCTGAAGCTGATACCGAACCTCTGAATCCCGACCGGCGATGCGCACGCTGATTATCGACGACGAACCGGCCGCCCGCGACGATCTGCGCCGTCTGCTCGCGGCGCACCGTGAGTTCCAGATTATCGGCGAAGCGGGCCGGCTCGCCGAAGCGGAAGCGCTGCTCCGGACCGCCGAATACAGCCTCGTGCTGCTCGATGTGGAGTTGCGCGGCGGCACGGGTTTCGAACTGCTCCCGCACGTGCGCCCGGAGGCGCGGGTGATTTTTGTGACGGCGCACTCGCAGTATGCCGTCCGCGCATTCGAGGTGAATGCCGTGGATTACCTCATCAAGCCGATCGCCGCCGCCCGGCTCGACGCCGCGCTCCGCCGGGTCGAGCCCAACTCCGCCTCACCCTTCGCCGGCACCCTCGCCCAGAGCGATTTGGTCTACCTGCGTATCGGCAATGGCACCACGCGCTTCGTCCCGCTGGCCGACATTGCCGCGGTCGAGTCCGACGAAAACTACACGGTCGTCCTGCTCGCCGGCGGCCACCGGCTAATGGTGCGCCGCACCTTGAAATCGTGGGAGGAGGCGCTCCCGCCCGCGCAGTTCGTGCGCGTGCATCGCGCGACCATCATCAATCTCGCGCGCTTTCGCGGGTCCGACCGGCAGTCGGATGAAACGATCTTGCTGCACCTCGAAGGGCTCGTGGAGCCGGTGCGCGGCAGCTTCCGTTACCTCCCCGATCTGCGCGCCCGCCTCGCCGCCTTCGGCCGTATGCTGTGATGCGGATCCTTCCGCCCCGGTTGGAAATCTCCGGGCTTCGGTCCCTGGTCTCTGGTCTTTAGTCTTTGCTCCTTTGTCTCGGGTCCTTGATCCGCGGCTTTCGCTGCCGGCCCCTGTCGCTTGTCACAAACTCCCCGTCGCTGGTCACCGATGAGTTGAGACCGGGTCGGCGAAAACGCATGTCATCGGCGTCGGCTCCGCTTCCCGCCGACGCCTTTTGTCGTTCTCCCACCCCACTGGTGACGCTTGTTTTTGCTCTGCGCGCGCGCCGGGGGCGTTTTCGCGGGAGGCGAGCGCCGCGTCGCGCAGATTCCCATAAATCGCCGGCGGCGATGTCCCCTTTCTTTGCGGGATTCCGCATTTCACGACGACTCCGTCCTCCTCTGTCCCCTATCCGTCAATGAATACCACCCCCACTGCTCCTGTCGGCCGGCTTGGCCTGCGCTTCGTATCCCAAGCACGCGCCTTGCTGGCTGTTCTCACGCTGCTGGCCACGTTCACGTTCCCCACGCGATCGTTCGCGCAGGCGCCCACGTTCAACGCCCCCCTTCAGACGCCTGTCACCGTCAGCTCGGGCTTCCCGGAAAGCGCCACCGTCGGCGACATCAACGGTGACGGTAAATTGGACGTCATGATCCCCGGCATCAACGGACTCCGGGTGCTGTTGGGCACTGGCAACGGCAGCTTCGCCGATCATCTTTCGGTGATGGCGGACGTTACCATCAGCAACGCCGTAAATCTGCACCCAAGTCTCGTCGCTTCTGTTACCTCCACTCCGCCTTCGGTCGGCGGGATCGGCGATCTGAAGGCAGTCGATGTGAATCGCGACGGCAGACTCGATCTCGTCTGCGTCACGACCGTGGGGATCAGTTTTACCAACTACTCCTTCGTCAGTGTGCTGATCAACACCGGGGTGAATGATGCCAACGGCGTGCCGCAGTTCACGACCACCCACCATTGGATGCCGTTTCTGGGTGTCCGTCCGGTCACGGTCGGCGATCTCAACGGCGACAACTGGCCCGACTTCATCATCGGCACCTGTTGCAACAGCCTTCAGGTCTGGACGAGCAACGGCGGCAGCGGCGTTTTCACTCCTGGCCAGATATTTTCCCTGACGCCGGGTGGCGGCGGCCCCTCCGTGGGTCAGGGCGTAATCACTGACCTCAACGGCGACGGCAGGGCCGACTATGTCGTGACCAGCAATCAGAACGCCGGCGCCAATATTTTCTTCGGCAATGGCAATGGCACCCTGCAGACACCCGGCACGTATCTGCCGAACGGCGCCGCCTCGGTCGCCGTGGCCGACGTCAACGGCGATAGCCGGCCGGATCTCCTCATGGGCAATGGGACCAGC
>JANPIT010000616.1:0-2179 GCA_031425115.1 Opitutaceae bacterium
GGCCTACCATTTCATCGGCCGTCATAAGCACCATTTCCCTTGCCCGCATTCATACGTGGCGGGAAAACTGCTGCTTTCCTTCATGGCCGATTCTCAGCGTCATCCGTTTCTGCACGGGCTTAGCAAACACCGCGGCGCGCCCCCGACGGTGGTCGTCATCTTTGGCGCGTCCGGCGACCTCACGGCGCGCAAACTGATTCCGGCCGTCTACAACCTGGGCTTCGACAATCTGCTCCCGGCTGATTTTTTCCTCGTGGGTTACGGCCGCAAGGCGATTCCGGACGAGGAATTCCGCCAGCACGCCGCGGAGGCGATCGGGGAATTTTCGCGGCGGGAGCTCAATGCCGAAGTGTGGAACCGCGTCTCGGTGCACACGAGCTACGTGGCGGGCGGCTACGACGAGAAACCGGCGTTCGACCGGCTCGCGGCGCACATCGATGCGATCGAGAAGAAACTCGGGCGCGATGTGCAGCGGTTGTTCTACATTTCGACGCCACCCTCCGTATTCGCGCCGATCATACTGAATCTCGGCGCCAGCGGGTTGGCCGCAAAACATCTCGGGACGCCGCTGCAGTCGAAGGTGATTATCGAGAAACCGTTTGGCCGCGACCTCACTTCGGCGCGCGAGCTCAACGCCACGATTCGCGGCGTGTTCGATGAGTATCAGGTCTACCGCATCGATCACTACCTCGGCAAAGAGACCGTGCAGGATCTGCTCGTGCAACGGTTCGCCAACGCGATTTTCGAGCCGCTGTGGAATCGGAACTTCATCGATAGCGTGCAGATCACCGTGGCCGAGGAAGTCGGCGTGGAGAAGCGCGGCGGCTATTACGAGCAGAGCGGCGCCCTGCGGGACATGATTCAGAATCACACGATGCAACTCCTCGCGCTCACTGCGATGGAGCCGCCCGGCTCGCTCGATGGCGAAGCGATCCGCGACGAGAAAGTCAAAGTGCTGAACGCGATCCAACCGCTGACGATCGGCCCGGCGGGCGACGTCGCGCGCGCGCAATACGGTGCGGGCATGCTCGGCGGCAAACCCGTCCCCGGCTACCTCGAGGAGGAGGGCGTCTCACCGCAGTCGAACACCGAGACCTACGCGTCGATGCGCCTCTCGATCAATAATTGGCGCTGGCAGGGCGTGCCGTTTTATCTGCGCTCCGGGAAACGCATGGCGCGCCGTGTATCCGAAATTGCGATCAACTTCCGCCGCCCGCCCGGCACGCTCTTTGCGGGTGAGACCGCGCGCTTCGATCTGGCGGCGAACACGCTGTCGTTCCAGATCCAGCCCGACGAGGGCCTGAGCCTCATCCTCAACACCAAGGTGCCCGGCCTCGAGACGCGCACGCAGCCGGTGAAGATGAGCTTCCGCTACGCGACGACGTTCGGCTCGAATACAGCCGAGGCTTACGAGCGACTCGTGCTCGATGCGATGGTCGGCGACGGGACGCTCTTCATCCGCGGCGACGAAGCGGAAGCATCGTGGAAACTCTGCACGCCGGTGCTGGATTACTGGCGCAGCGTGGGCCGCACCGGCATGGATTCCTACGCGGCGGGTTCGTGGGGACCGCCCAGTGCAGAGGCGTTGCTCGCGAAGAACGGTCACTGCTGGCGCCAGCCGTAACCGCGCTGCGCGGGGAAATCTCAAGATCCAAGCGCCAAGCACCCGAGAAACTCCAAGTGCAGAAATCGAGCGTTACCGGCAACAGTCTACCCACCGTTTTCTTTGAAGTTCTATATTGGTAATTCCCCGGAGCTTGGGGCTTGGCGCTTGGAGCTTGCCTAACATGCCTGCGATATTCGACGCATTACCCGGCATCGAAGTCCCCGTGGGGGCGATCTCGAAGAGTCTCGCGCAGATGTGGACGGACAGCGCCGCGGACGGGCGGCCGGCCATCGAGGCCGACGATGCGAAGGCGACCCAGGTCAATTTTGTGCTCCACCTCGGTCTCAACACGACTCCCGAGGACGCCGCGAAGCAGTTTGAGATCGTCGTGAGTTTTTCCCGGCGGACGCCGAGTCGGATCGTCGTCCTCTGCCCGCTGAACTCGGACGTCAACGGGCCGTTGATGCGCGCGAAAATTTTCGGCGAGTGTTTCCTCGGTAAGTCGAAATCGGATAAACGGTGCGTGGAGTTTGTGATGCTCAGCTACTCGGGCAGCGCGCGAAAATATCTGGA
>JANPIT010000617.1:0-3516 GCA_031425115.1 Opitutaceae bacterium
GCCACCGAGTTTGGCGGCGAGCTGCATCGTCGCCGGTCCCGCGCCCCGCACTCGCCGAAGCGCATCGCCGACCGCCGCGCGCACCGCGGGCTGCGCATCCGCGACCAACGGCGTCGCGATCGCCAGAAATTCCGCCTCCGGCCGCGGCTGCGCCGCCGCGATCCGCGCGGCCTCACGGCGCAGGCGCGCACTTGAATCCGCCGCGAGCGCACGCAGCAGCGTCGTGTCGACCGTCTGCAAGTTCTCCAGCGCCCAGAGCGCTCCGAGGCGCCGTCCCTCCGACTGCGTGGGGTCCGCGACGCTGCGCCGCAATTCCGGCGCCAGCGCGGTCGCGCGACGATCGCCGATCTCGAGCCACGCGAGCCGTGCCACGAGCGCGTTGGGCGCATCGAGCTGGGCGAGCAACGCGCGATCGTCGAGCCGCGCGAGATCCGGCGGCGCAGCCCGCGGCTGGTCGCGATGGCGCACGCGCCAGATCCGGCCGCGGCTCTTGTCGCGTTCCGGATGTTCGCGCGGCACTTCGTTGTGCGAGATGATCTTGTTATACCAGTCGACGAGGTAGAGCGCGCCATCCGGCCCGAACGCCATCGCCACCGGGCGAAACCACCGATCCTCACTCGTCACGAAATCCGGCAGTTTCTCGAAGCGATACCGTGCGCCATCGTGCGACGCCTTGACCGTCTGCACCGTGCCGGTGATCGGGTTCGCCAGGAAGAAAACCTTGTCGGTCGCATGGGCCGGCTGGCCCACCTTCCGGAAAATCCCGTCCCCGTCCTCCGCCAGCGCCAGTCCGCTCAACCCCGTGCCACCCATCTGCGCCGGCCCCAGCGGCGGCGGCATCATCGGCTGGTAAGGTCGCAATCGATCCTTCGATCCCGTCCGCACCAGCACGCCCGGTGCGTAGGGAATTACTGGATATCCCTGGTCGTTGGCTTCCTGGAAAAACGTCTCGCCTTCGCGGCTGGTCGTGAGTCCCCAAATGTTGTTCGGTCCCGCCGTCACACTCTCGAAACGCGCGCCATCGAGCGTCATCTGGGCGAGCTTGCATTGGTTGAACAGCACCTCCGTCGCGCCATCCGCAAATGCGAGCCCGCCGGGCCGCCGCACCGTCGAGTAGTTGAAGAGCCCCTGCGCCACGAACATCGTGCCGCCCGGCTGCCGCAGAAACTGGTGCGGAAACAAATGCGAATCCTGCGTGCCAAAGCCCGTGAGGACGACCTCATGCCGCTCCGCGTGCCCATCGCCATCCGCGTCGCGATAGAACCGGATGTCCGCACCGTATTGCACGAACGCCCCGTCGCGATACGGCTGCACCCCGAGCGGCATCACGAGCCCGTCCGCAAAAATGCGCGGCTTCGCCGTTGCTCCGACCGACGCGCCGTAAACATCGTCGAACACCACCACGCGATCGCGCCCGCCGCGCGCGAACAGGGCCTCCGACGCGCTCTTGTTCTCGTTCGCATCCACCGGATATTCCAGCGCCGTCATCGTCCACAGCCGCATCGACGCGTCCCACGCGACGCTGATGAATTTTCCGAGCCCCGCGGATTCCGCCGCGACCAGCTCGATCTCGAAACCGGGCGGCAGCGCGAACGCCCGCCGCTGGTCGTCCGGTGTCCGCGGCCCGTCGGTGATCGCGTTGTAACTGATGTCACGGCCGGCCGGCGACGCCTTCGGGGCCTGCTTCGCCGCGGCGGATTTCTTGGGTGCCGGTGCCGGCGCGCTCTCGCTCGCGGTCGCCTTTGCCGGCGCGGCCTGCTTCTTCTTCGCCGCCGGATCGATCGGTTTCGGATGCCCGACCTTGTCCCACGTCGGCGCGCCGGGAGTCGGTGGCAGCACCTCGATCCGCACATCCTTCGCCTGCACGAGCGCCATGCCGCCGCTGTGAATCTGGAGCGCGATCTTGCCGTCCTGCGCGATGGCCGGTTGCGCCTCGGTGTAATCGAGCGCCGCGACGCCGTTGATCCACGTGCGAATCCGCGCGCCCTCGGTGCGGATGCGAAACTCGTTCCACTCGCCTTTCTTCACCGCCGCGTTCACCGCGGCGAGGTCGGCGGATTCGGCGATGACCTTGTTGCGCCGCGACTCGTCGTAGAGCTTGCCCCACCAGCCATCGCCGGCGTCGACCTGGTAGCCGCTCATCTCGGTGTTGTTTGGCACCCGCAGGCTGCGGATCTGCACGCCGCTATTGATCATGCCGGTGTGCGGCGCGCCTGTAAGTTTAATTTGGAGACGCAGGTCGAAGTTTTGAAACGAGCGTGTCGTCGCCAGGAAGTAATTGTGCGGCACCTTCTCTGTCAGTGATCCGCCGGTGATGCATCCATCCTCGACGCGCCACCACTTCGGATCGCCCTCCCAGCCGTTGAGCGTTTTGCCGTCGAAGAGCACGTCCGCGGGCGCGGCGAACACTGGCAGCGCGGAGACAAGGACTGAAAACAACCGAAGCGTGAACATGGAAAGCGGGGTTGTGGCTAGGCTTAGGAGGACGGTTGCGACGGAGTGTGGGCGGCGGTGACGCGGGAACGCGAGCCGGGGATCGCCTTGAAATGGCGCGTGAGATCGGCGAGAGAACCCTCGACTGCCCTTCGCTCGAGACTCCTGGCGCCGACGAAGCTTTCACAGCGGTAGCGGAGATCACGCGCCGGGCGCCGCCAGGGGTGGGACACGAAAAAGCGCTGAAAGAGGCAAAAGGGGTCGAACTTTGCACATTGCACTTACGTCCGCAGGCGTGAATGCCCACGATTCAGCGCAAGCGGCCGATTGCAAAGTGCAAAGTTTGACTCCTCTGGCGGCGCTACCCGCTGGCTTGCCCGGCGCAATCTCATCGCGACCAATCCCTCCGCCGACCTTGAGCTCCCTCGGATCGGTAGGCGCCTGCCACGGGCTGTGCTGACCGCCGGCGAAGCCGAGACCGTGTTGGCCCAGGCCAAACCCTCGACGGATTTGGGCCTGCGCGACCGGACCATGTTGGAGGTGCTCTATTCCACCGGCATGCGCCGCCATGAACTGTGCTCGATACGACTCGATGACCTCGATCTGGCGCGGGGCACCGTTCTCGTGCGTGAAGGCAAAGGCAGGAAGGACCGGATGCTTCCGCTGGGACGACGGGCTGCCGCTTGGATTCGGCGATACTTGGAAACGGCCCGGCCTCGCTTGCAAACCGGGCCCGACTTGCGAGCCGTCTTCTTAGGACGCGACGGACATCAGATTACTGGGGGTGTGCTCGGCAATCTTACGCACGCCTACGTGGCGAAGAGCGGTATTGCGAAGCGAGGAAGCTGCCATCTGCTCCGGCACGCGATGGCGACGCTCATGCTGGAGGGCGGTGCCGACATCCGCTACATCCAGCAGATGCTCGGGCACGCACGTCTCACCACGACGGAAATCTACACCCAGGTGAATATCACCCGGCTGGCCGAAGTTCACCGGCATACCCATCCGGCTGAGCAGCCGCAGCGGTCTCGCCAACGGAACTGCCTGACCTGTGGCCGGCCGCTGCGCCCGCTTGCGTCGAGC
>JANPIT010000618.1:0-2240 GCA_031425115.1 Opitutaceae bacterium
GCCAGGCGGGCCGGCCGGGCGGCGCGCCGACCGCGCGGAGATCGTGTCCGAAATCCACCAACGCACTTGTGATTCCATGGTCCAGGGCGATCTGCGCCGTGACATCCACGGCGTATTCTTTGCCGAAACCGCCAAAATCGAGCGCCATCCCCTGCTCCGGCAGGAAAACCTTTCCCGGCGCTCGCTGCACTTTCTTCCAGCCCACCAACGCGCGCGCCGCGGCGATCTCCGCAGGCGAAGGAATTCGCGGCGTATCCGTTTTGTAATTCCAGAGCGCGATCAACGGCAGCGCCGTGGGATCGAGCACGCCCTGCGTCATGAAATGCAGAGTATCGCAGAGCTTGAGCAGCCCCTCCATCTCCGCGTCGACGGCCACCCACTCGCGACCCGCCGCGGCATTGATCCGGCTGATCAAGCTATCGGGACGGAAGCGCGAGTATTTCGCCTCGAATGCCATCACCCACGCCTGCGCGGCGCGCTCGAAGCCGCTCGCCTGCGCGTCGCCGCCGGTCGCCGCATATTGCACTTCGCACAGGGTGCCAAGCGCGGGGAAGGCGAGGCGGCGCAGCGGCACGTCCGCATTCGCGCCCGTGGGCGTCGGCGGTGGAGTGCGGTGCGACTGGGCGACGAGGGCCATGAGATCAGGCGATAGGGGACAGGAGGCAGGAGACAGGGGTGGGTCGGAGTTGTCTTCCGTCTACGGCGTCACGTCGGCTGGTATTCAATCTCACCACGAGAATTTCGCTCCCACCGTGACGATATTCGCGCGGCAATACGCGCTCTGCGGCGTGATGCGATCGGTGCCCCGCATGTCGTAGCGCTCGAACGCGGCATCGAACTGCAACGCATCCGTTGCGTTCCAGATCAACTTCACGCCGTAGGTGAACGTTTGCATTTCCGAGAGCCGATAGTCGGAAGAATAGAACGGCCCATTCGCCCGCGGGGCCCCCGCTGTCGGCACCACCGCAGTCCCGTCGAGGCGGTAATAATAAAATTTCGCCGCGCTTTGATCGTAGAACCGCACGCCCGGTCGGACGATGAAGCGCTCACCGATATTCTGGAACCAAGCCGCGTCGATCGTATGCGAGGTCGTATCGTAGGTGTCGCGGTAGAACCGGTAGCTGAGATCGAGGGCTCCGCCGCTTTCCGGAAATGCGCGATTCACTCCGACGAACGCGATGGCTTTGTCGCGCTCAGCCGGACGATTCTCCGCGAAAGTAAGCGGCAGCGACACACCCGGAATAATCTCCGTGTTCTTCTGCACCAGCTTGTAGGGATCGGCGAGATAGCCGCGCTGACGGCCCAACGTGAAATTGAGTGTGACGGACGACTGCGGGCTCAGGAGCTGGGTGACGCCGACGATCAGATCATTGGTGCGCTTGCGCGCCCGCGCAGTTTGGTAGAAGACCTTGATGTCGTCCTCCGTCCCCGCGACGCCCGCGAGTAGCGTGGTGTTCTTCTGATTGAAATCGAAGAGCGTGTTGAGCGACCAGCCGGTGGAAACGTAATCGCTCTCGCGACTGTTCGCGAGGCCGAGCGCAACATTGGCGCCGGCGAACTGGTGCGACACCGCGGCGTTCCACGCCTTCCGCCGCTCGGTCAGACGCGCGAGTGGCACCTGATCGCTCCCCGCCGGAGCCGGCTGGCCGTTCGGCGTGGCGCCTGCGATGGCATCGATGACGCCCTCGATTTTCAAATGCGTGGCCGAGCCAAAATCCTGTTCAACGGCCGCGCTGTGCACTTGAACGCCAACCCGCCCACCCATCTCCTGATAATCCTGATATTTGTAGCGCAGGGAATTCTCCGCACGAGCGGCGCGCGGCACGAGTGCGAGAAGCAGAGCGGACAACAAAAGCGCGCGAGCAGGTGTCGGCGGAAGGTGGATAAAATTCATCGTGGGTAACGGCGAGTCGGCCGACCCAATGGAGTTGGAGCGCCCGATCCCGCAAAAGGAGAATGGTAACAGTTCATTAGGTTGGCAATGGCTTCAGTTGTCTCCGGGCCGGGCAATGAACGCCCACCTCACACCGATGGCTCATGCGATTTGGACTTTCTTGGGTAGCGTCGCGACCTCCGGGCGCGATAGGCTTAACGGGCGATAAACGAGCACCGCGCCCGGAGGTCGCGGGCCTACCTTGGCAGCGGCAGTGCAGTCAAAAAATCAGCAGCCGTTGGTATCGGTATAAAACCCCTAGCCGCACTGTGGCGGTGTCGGTCCGAGCCGGCCTTCACCGCTCCAG
>JANPIT010000619.1:0-2801 GCA_031425115.1 Opitutaceae bacterium
GCGACCGGCAAGCAGAAGATTAACTGGATCCCGCGCCCGCAGATCGGCTGCGCGACCAACGCCTCGCCCGGTCTGCACATCCGCACGCAGACGCCCCAGATCAAAGACTGCCGCGAGGGCGTGATGGAATTTCTCCTGATCAATCACCCGCTCGATTGCCCGATCTGCGATCAAGCGGGCGAGTGCAAGCTGCAGGAGCAATCGACCGGGTATGGCCGCGGCTACTCGCGCTTCATCGAGCAGAAAAACGTGAAGCCGAAGCGCACGCAGCTCGGGCCCCGCGTCACGCTCGCCGACGAGCGCTGCATCCTCTGCTCCCGCTGCATCCGCTTCTGCAAAGAGATAGTGAAGGATGATGTGCTCGGCTTCATCGATCGCGGCAGCTATTCGACGCTCACCGCCTATCCCGGAAAGTCGCTCTCGAATAACTACTCGCTCAACACCGTCGACATCTGCCCGGTGGGCGCGCTTACGAGCACGGATTTCCGTTTCAAGATGCGCGTCTGGTTCCTGAAACAGACGAACAGCATCGACACCGAGTCGAGCGTCGGTGCGAACACCGTCGTCTGGTCGCGCGAAGGTATCATCTATCGCATTACGCCGCGCCGGAACGACGAGGTAAACGACACGTGGCTCTCCGATAGCGCGCGCGATCTCTACAAGCCGGTGCGTAGCGCCGATCGTCTGACCGCAGTGCGGGTCAACGGCGCCGACAGCACGTTCGAGAGCGCGCTCAACGCCGCCGCCGAACTGCTCAAATCCGCGGCGGGCGCGGTCGCCGTCGTGGGCTCGGGCCGCAGCTCCGTCGAGGAACAGTTTCTCACCAAGAAACTCGCGGACGCGCTCAAGGCATCGACGCATCTCGTAGGCCGGGTAGGCGAGGGCGACAAGATCCTCATCTCGTCCGATCGTAATCCGAACCTCCGCGGCGCACTGGTCACGGGTTTGATTTCTGCGCTTCCCGAGGTGGGGCCGGCGCTCCGAGCCGGTCTGAGTTCCAATGCCGCTAAACCGGAAGCGGGCCGGCCCACCCAGGCCGGCTCGGAGAGCCGGCCCCACCTTGGAGGTCTGGAGAAACTCGGCGCTGCGATCGACGCCGGCAAAGTGAAGGCCGTTATTTCCGTGGGCGAAGATCTCAGTGCCGCCGGCCTGTCCGCCGCGCAGCTTGCCAAGGTCGCGGTGCTCTATGTCGGCACGCACACCAACGCGACCGCCGCCGCGGCCAGGATTGTGTTCCCTACGCTCACGGTCTTCGAGAAGAGCGGCTGTTTTATCAACCAGCAGTTCCGCCTGCAGAAATTTTTCAAGTGCGTGCCGGGTCCCGCCGGCGCCACCGACGACCTCGTCGTGCTGGCGAAATTGATTTCCGCGGTGGGCGGGGTCAGTGCCTCGGCCGACTTGTCCGCGCTGTGGGGCGCGCTGGCGGCAGAGGTGCCCGCGCTGGCGGCCATCTCGTTTGCCACTCTGCCCGAGACCGGGCTCGTCCTCGATGCGACGCCCTTCGCGGCGCTGGCCTTTCCGGAAGGCGAGACGCTCCACTTCAAGCCTGCCGCTGCGGTGGCGACAGCCTAACTCCTCCCATGCGCACCTACGCTTTCCTCGCACTCGGTCTCGGATTCGTTCTCATGGGCGCGGCCCTCTATGCGCTCACGCTGCGCAAGCCGGCGAAGGCGCTGCCGGCAGTGCCGAACAAGTCGCAGCTCCGCGAGCAGGCGGAACTCGACGAGGAGAAAAAGAAAATGCGTATCGGCGCGGCGGTGACGGCCGGGTTCGGCCTCTTGGTCGTCGTCTTAACGCTCATCTGAGATGGTCGAATTCTACACCAGTCTTCATCCGGTCGTGCAGGGCGTGCTCAAGGGGCTCGCCGTGATTCTCGTCATCTTTCCGATTGGTGGCGCGTGCTCAATGGCCGAGCGGAAAGTTTCCGCGTGGATCCAGGGCCGCCCCGGTCCCAACCGCGCGATTGTGCCGTGGGTCGCGTGGATCCCGATCCTGGGACCCTTCCTGCAACGCCTCGGCATTTTCCACGTGATGGCCGACGGCGGAAAAATGCTCTTCAAGGAAGACGCGCTGCCCGGGCACGTGAACAAGTTCTACTTCGTGCTCGCCCCGATCGTAGCGATGATTCCGGCGCTCACCACCGTCGTCGCGGTGCCGTTTGGCGCGTATCTCGACTCGGCGGGCCAACTCGTCCCGCTCGCGCTCGCCAATGTCGACATCGGCATGCTCGCGGTCTTCGCGGTCTCGTCGCTCGGCGTCTACTCGCTGATCCTCGCCGGCTGGGCGTCCAACTCGAAGTATCCATTTCTTGGAGGCGTCCGCGCTTCGGCGCAGCTCATCTCCTACGAACTTTCGATGACGCTGTCGGTGGTGCCGCTCTTCCTTTGGGTCAACGAGCCCGGGCGTGAGGCCACGCTCGGTTTCGCCCGCGTGATGGAGTTCCAGAGCCAGCCCGGTTTCTGGGGCGGAATGTGGTTCGTGTTTATCATGCCGGTGTCCGCCTTCATTTTTCTGACGGCCCTCTTTGCGGAAACGAACCGCCAGCCCTTCGATATGCCAGAGTCCGAGGCGGATCTCGTCGGCGGTTTTCACACCGAATACGGCGCATTCAAGTGGGGCCTCTTCTTCGTCGCGGAATACTCGGCGATGCTGATCGGCTCCGGCGTTTTCACGCTGCTGTTCCTCGGTGGCTGGAATCCGTTGCCGTGGGTGCCGCTGGCGGATGTCGCGGTCTGGCTGCATCTCACGGACAAGCCGATCATCCTCGGTGTGCTCTCGATCGGTATTTTTCTCGGGAAGGT
>JANPIT010000620.1:0-1979 GCA_031425115.1 Opitutaceae bacterium
GCCGCCAGCGGCAGATCGATCCCCGTGAGAATACGAAACGGCAACATCACCACGACCATCGGCGCCGCGCCAAAGTAGACGTAATATTTCCCGCGATAAAACGACGCGTCGTGCAACCCGAGGTCCGGCCCGCGCAGCTGCGGGTCGTAAGGATCCTTCAACCGCAACAACTCCGGCGGCACCTCCACTTTCATGTGCAACTGACCGTTGAGATACCCGTCGATCAGCAGATTGTAGTAATCCCGCTGCTCGAGCCCGAACCACCACGCATCGCCATTCGAGCGCGCCGTCCAGACGAAGAACCACCCAATCGCCCCGCACAACACGCCGGTTAGAAATCGTTCGAGCGAGCGTCTCATCGGATTTCCGAGGTGGAGCGGCTTGACCCCAAGACGCTGGTTTCAACCGGCCGCAGCACGCTCAGAAAGCGCGTTGAGGACAACACGCTCCACCGCGATCCGCAGGTGCGTAGATTGCCGGATATCATCGCAAGACCTCGCTTGCGTCACCCGGGCCGTTCGCATCGCCTTGCGTCATTCACGACCACGGAATGAACCGCGCCAGCTCCGAGCAACTCCAATTCGCCATCATCGGCTGCGGCCTCATCGGCCGAAAACGCGTCACTGCACTTGGCAAAGCCCTCACCGCCACCGGCGGATCCGCACTGCTCTACACCTGCGATCTCGACCCCGCCCGCGCGGCCGATCTCGCCAAGCTCGTGCCCGGCTGCACCGCCGTCACGGACTTTCGCGCCATCCTCGCCGACGCGCGTGTGACCGCCGTCATCGTCTCCACGCTCAACGCCTCGCTCGCGCCCATCACCCTCGCCGCTGTCCAAGCCGGCAAGCACGTCCTCGTCGAGAAGCCCGGCGCGCTCAACGCCGCCCAACTTCGCACCATCCGCACCGCCGCGCAGAAAACCGGCGCGCGCGTCCGCCTCGGCTACAATCACCGCTACCACCCCGCGCTCCAGAAAGCCCGTGCGCTGATTGATGACGGCTCGCTCGGGCCCCTGATGTTCCTCCGCGCTCGCTACGGCCACGGCGGCCGCAAGGGCTACGACCGCGAATGGCGCGCCGATCCGGCGCTCGCGGGCGGCGGCGAGTTGATCGACCAGGGCGTCCACGTGATCGATCTCGCGGGCTGGTTCCTCGGCGAGTTCCCCACCGTCGAGGGCCACGCCACGACCGCGTTCTGGGACATGAAGGTCGACGACAATGCCTTCCTTTCGCTTCGCACCGCCGCCGGCCAGACCGCCTGGCTCCACGTGAGCTGCACCGAATGGAAAAACCTCTTCTCGCTCGAGATCTACGGCCGCGACGCGAAACTCGCGATCGACGGCCTCGGCGGCAGCTACGGCGTGGAGAAACTCACGTTCTACAAAATGCTCCCCGAAATGGGCCCCCCTGAAACCACCTCGTGGGAATACCCGCGCGGCGACGAATCCTGGGCGATCGAAACGCGCGCCTTCGTCGACGATATCCGCCAGAACCGCGAGCCGTCCCCCGGTCTCGCCGAGGGCATCCGCACCCTCGAGATCGTCGAGCAGATCTACCGGAAGAGCGGTTTTCCCGTCAGCGAGGCGGGTTTGTGACGCTCGATTGTCACGCTCCGTGTCACGAGGCCAGGCGAGGCCGTCGCGCGCTCTCAACGCCACTCCGCTCGCGCCAATCCAAAATCCCGAGTCCAAATTCTAAAATCCAGAGATGATCATCACGCGTTCTCCACTTCGCGTCTCCCTCGGCGGCGGCGGCACCGATCTCCCTTCCTACTATCGCGAGCACGGCGGCTTCCTCGTCGCCGCCGCGATCGATAAATACGTCTACATCACGAAGCACCGCACGTTTCAGCCGGAGATCATCGTCAAATACTCGAAGCTCGAACGCGTGAAGTCGGTCGACGAGATCGAGCACCCGATCATCCGCGAAGCGCTGAAGCTCGTGGGCATTTCCGATCCACACCTCGAACTCACCTCGATG
>JANPIT010000621.1:0-2708 GCA_031425115.1 Opitutaceae bacterium
AACCTTTTCGGTAAACGGTGCCGGCGATGCGCCCGTGTCCGGTTTATATTGGTAGCCGTGCCACGGGCACGTGATGCAACCGTCGATCACGCGGCCCTCGCCGAGCGGCCCGTTCTGGTGCTGGCACACGCTCGAAACGGCCGAGAGTTTTCCGTCGTATTTGAAGATCGCCACGCGTTCGCCCGCGCAACGCACGACCTTCGCGCGGTTTTCGGGAATCTCGCCGACGGCGCAGGCGTTCACCCACGCTTCCGGCAGCGCCGCGGGCTCCACATCAGCCGCCGCTTCACGTCGCGCGGCGATCACGTGCAACGCCACGAGCCCGACCGCACCCACGGCCGTCACCCCGAGCATCAAACCGCCGCCGCGCGTTTGCCCCGCCCCGAACGCCACGTGCGCCACCAGTAATCCATAGGCCGCGTAAACGAGCATGTGCAGCGCCTTCCACGTCGGGGCGGAGAGATTCGCGAGCCAGAAATCGTGGCTCGTTGCCGCCATCAGAAACAACACGACAAGGGCTGCGAAGCCGAACACTTGAAACGGCATCGTCGCCACCTGCGCGAACGAGCCGTCGCTCACGAGCATGCTGACGAACGGGTCGATCACGCCGAGCGCGTGAAATTGAACGACCGAAAACCCGCCGTGCACGAGCGCGATCAGAAAT
This sequence comes from Opitutaceae bacterium, assembly GCA_031425115.1. Taxonomy (GTDB): domain Bacteria; phylum Verrucomicrobiota; class Verrucomicrobiia; order Opitutales; family Opitutaceae; genus ER46. The sequence continues at coordinate 665 of JANPIT010000621.1, forward strand.
ATTGTGACGCCGAGGTGACGCCGGTTGTAGAGCAGCGGCAGAAACCGCGCGTCGAGCCGGCAGAGCGGCCCGATCGCGAGGATGACGTGCAGCAGGAGAAACGCGGCCGTCGCCGTCGCACGGATGATGACCGTCTCCGCCGTCGCCTCGGGATGCAGCCCGAGGGTGACCCCGGCAAAGACCGCCAGATAGGCGCCGACGCCCGCGGCGAGCACGGTGTCGTAAATGCGTTTTTGCCGACTCCAGCCGACCGCTTGGTAACCGACGCTCATGGCGAGGAGGACTTGGTCAAAGCCTCCGGCAAACGCTCCATGACCTGCGCCGGCCGGCGCGCGAACCACGCGGCGACCATGATCGCGGCGAGCACGACAGGAAGCAGGAGCCACGTGCGTTGATGACGGCGGCGGAGTCTCGCGATCACGACGACATCTCCCGGGCGGCGGTGCGGTGGGCGTTGCGCTCGACGCGCGGATGGCCGGTGCCTTTTCGCGCCCGCGCGAGCAGCCACGGCCAGAGCGCGACGAGTCCCGGCGAAATCAACACGCGAAAGCCCCGCGGCCCGGTGCCCGCGCTCGTGTCGAGTCGCCGCAGCCCACGCAGGTGCCACCACGGCAACAGCAAAATCCCCACCGCAACGTAAGTGTAGGCGGCGTGGATCAGCCACGATGCGAGAGCGAGAGCCATGGGCGGTTGGCTCGTTCGAGTTACTGCGGCGTCGGAATATTCCCTGAAAGAACAACCAATTTCTCCGCTTCGGCGATGATGCCCTCGACCGGCCACAGCCGCCCCACGCCCTCGTAACCGCACGCCTGCATGCCCGCCTCCGGGCCGATGAACGCGTGGCCGCGGGCCGAGAGCGTGGCGACGTTGGCCTGCGTGGCGGCGTGGAGCCACATCTTGCCGTTCATCGCGGGCGCAAGCAGCACCGGCGCGCGATTCACGAGGTAAAGCGAGGTGAGAAAATCGGTCGCCAGCCCGTGCGCGAATTGCGCGAGCACGTTAGCCGTCGCCGGGGCCACGAGCAGGAGGTCCGCGCGGTCGGCGAGGTTGACATGCGCGACGGTCGCCGGGTCATCCTCGCTCCACAGCTCGTGCGCGACCGGCTGGTGCGTGACCGATTGAAACGTGAGCGGCGTGATAAATTTCTTCGCGCCTTCCGTGAGGACGGGTCGCACGATGGCACCGAGCTGCGTGAGCTTGCTCGCGAGATCGGCCGCTTTGTAAGCGGCGATGGAACCGGTGACACCGAGAATCACGGTCTTGCCTGAAAGCGGCGATGGCGCGGAAGAGGATCGGGCGTTCATCGCGACAGCTCAACTCGCCGCGGTAGCGAGTGCAACATGCAGTCGGGTCACCCGCCGGTGCAACGTGACGGCGAGCGCCTTGCGGTCGGTCATCGGCGGCTCGGCGTCCCCCCACGCCACGAACGCGTCGATGCGGGGAAGCGTGAAGAGGTGGATCAAGTGCGGCGCGAGCGTCATGTCACCCCACCAGCACACCTCCGTCGCCACGTCGTGCCCTGTCGGCAGGGAATACGAAATCGCCGCCGGCACGACCGGCCAGTGCTCCTCGACGGCCGGAGCGAGCAGCGATGATTTGAAGGGATTCACCGCCCGGCCATCCGTGCTCGTGCCTTCGAGGAATATCACGACGCTGACGCCCTCGGCGACGGCCGAGCCGAATTCGGCCGCAACGCGCGCCACATCGCCGCGCCGCTCGCGGTCGACGAATCGCGTGCCGGCGCTGCGCGCGAACCAGCCGAAGACGGGCCACGCGCGCACCTCGCGTTTTGCGACAAACACGACCGGCTTCATCGCCGCCAGCACCAAGATGTCGAGATAGCTGACATGGTTGGCCACGATGATCGCACCTGGCGCGGGAGTTCCCACCGAGGAATAGCGCACCCCGAGCACCCGCAGGACCCGCCGACAGGTGCGGTGCAGCCAGTGCGCGCGGGTCGCGACGCTGCGACGATGAAACACGAGCGCCGCCGCCGCCGAGATTATTACCCAAGCAAAAGCCAGCAGGCGAACCGTCGCGCGAA
>JANPIT010000622.1:0-6072 GCA_031425115.1 Opitutaceae bacterium
TGCTCGAGGAAACGCCGGGCGTGGCCGACAGCATGGACCGGCAGGAGCGGCTGGACCTGCTGCTCGAGGCCGTGGCTGCGCTGCCGGAACGGTGCCGGCAGGTGATGATGCTGCGTTACCTCGACGGACTGGCCTACAAGGAAATCGCGGCGCGACTCGGTATTTCGCCCGAGACAGTGAAGGTGCACATGATGAAAGGCGTGAGGGATTGCACCGCGTTCTTTGCGCGGCACGGGTTGCTCGAGCCGGCTGTGATGGAAAGTGCATGCCAATGAACACCAACCCCCGTGAACCGCGCGACGTGAACGACGTGATCGAAGAGCGGGCGATCGCGTGGCTATGCGAGCGCGATGAGGGACTCACTCCCGAACGGGAGCGTGCCTTCCGGGCGTGGCAGGATGCGGATGTGCGACACGCGGCCGCGATCGCGCGCGTGCAACGCAGCCTCGATCTGCTGGCCGAACTGCCCGCAGTCCGCGCCCCGCTCGTGGCCCGATTCGGCGAGGTCACGCGGCCAGCGGTCGTGGGACCGCGCCGTCGCGGTTTTTGGACGCCGGTCTGGGCAACCGGATTGGCGGCGGCTCTCGTGCTCGGGGGCGCACTCTGGTGGCGCACCCCCGAGGGTAGGGGGGCAGTTCAGCATGTGGCGACCGAGGCCGGGGCGCAGCGGCGCCTGGAGCTGGCGGACGGCAGCGTGGTGAACGTAAATGGTGGCAGCGAACTGCGCGTGCAGTTCGCGCGCGGTGAACGCCACGTGACGCTGCTTTCGGGAGAAGCGCATTTCGAAGTCGCTCACGACGCCGGCCGGCCATTCATCGTGAACGCCAGCGGGGTTTCGGTGCGTGCGGTCGGCACCGCGTTCAATGTGCGGGTGGCATCGGCGTCTGTGGAGGTGCTGGTGGTCGAGGGTAAGGTGGAACTCGCCCGGGATTCCCTCGTGTCTACCGCGGGGGCGGCGGCACGGCCGCTCTTGCAAGCCGGCGAAAAAGCCTCGGTCGCGCGCCACGAGCAGGCCGCTCCTCACGTGGAGAAGGCCGACGTCCGCCTGATTCGCGAAGCGCTCGCGTGGCACCTCCAGGTGGTGAGTTTCTCCGATGTGCCGCTGCACCGCGTCGCGGCGCAATTCAACCTTCGGAATGTTTTTCAGCTTTCGATCGCCGATCCCGAGCTGGCGGAACGAAAGATCGGCGGCACGTTTGCGCTGGATCAAGTCGAGGCCTTCGTGCGCCTGCTCCAGCAAGACGGTGATGTGGTGGCCGAGCGCCGCGGAGAACACGAAATCGTGCTGCGTCGCGCCCGTTAAGTCGCGCACGCCGTGGCTGGCTTCGGCAAAATCTTCACGGAGGGTCTAACCCGTTTCGGCGTCGGCTGCGTTACAGGAGTAGCGGCTCTGCTGCGTTCCCTGATGACTCGTTTCCCCGCCTCACCCCACCTCGTCGCCGGCGCTTTGTGCTGCCTCGCGACGGTGACGCCGGCGCAGAGTCAACCGGGGCAAATGCGGAGCTACAACCTCCCCCGAGGCGATGCGACCACGACCCTGAAGCAGTTCGCCGGCGCCTCTGGCCGGCAGATCGTCTACATGATGGACAAGGTCCGCGGCGAAACCACGAACGCGGTGAGCGGCAGCTTTGCGCCGCAGGAAGCGCTCGATCGCATGCTCGCCGGCACCGGCTTGGTCGCAACGACCGATCGGCAGACGGGCGCGTTCGTCGTCAGCCGGCAGCGTTTGCCGGAAACTCCGGAGCAAGCGGGGGAGGTCGGACCAAAATCTGACCCGCAAACCAAACCCAAACCCAAAGTGCAACCCGTGAAATCCTCGAAACTCGTGAGCCGTGTGGCTGCGTTCATCGCGCTCCTCGCTCCACCACTGCTTGATGCTCAAACTGCGGCGGAGCGCGAGAAAGCGGCAAAGTCCGACGAAGCGATCGTCCTGAGTCCTTTCACCGTGCAGAGCGAAAAGGACACGGGCTACCAAGCCACGTCGACGCTCGCCGGCTCCCGCCTCAACACCCCGATCAAGGACATCGGCGCCTCCATTTCCGTCTACACGAAAGATTTTCTCAACGACATCGGTGCGACCAACGCGAACGAGCTTCTGATCTATGCCACGGGCATGGAAGCCGCCGGCCCCGGCGGTAATTTCTCGAACGGCGCGGGCGCCAACATCACCGAGACCAACGTCGTCGGTGACAGTGTGCGCAATGCACCCCAAGGCGGCACGCGCGCCCGCGGCCTCGCCGGCCCCACCTACACGCGCGGTTTCTTCGTCTCCGAGGTCCCGATCGACGGCTACAACACCAGCGCCGTGACGGTAAACCGCGGCCCCAATGCCATCCTCTTCGGCGTCGCGAGCCCCTCCGGCGTCGTGGACACCACGTTGCTCCAGGCTGATGTGCGCCGAAACACGAACCGGACCGAATTTCGCTACGGCGATAACGACAGCCTGCGCGCGTCGGTGGATTTCAACCGCGTGGTCGTTCCCAAAAGACTCGCTCTACGCCTCGGGGCCCTGGCCGACCGGGTGCGCTACGCCCACCGCCCGTCATGCTAAAACAAAACGCGGCTCTACGGCGCGGTGACGTTCGAACCGTTCCGCTCCACCGCGATCCGCGGCAATTTCGAGACCGGTCACACCAAGGCCAACCGTCCCTTCTCGGTCCTCCCTTTTAACAGCACCAAGCCCTGGTTCGACGCGGGGCGGCGCGCGTTTGACTGGACCTTCTACGATGACCCGGCGCGCAACCCCGACGCGGCGATTCAGAATGCCGGCGGCAACATCCCGAATACGAATCCGGCCCAGCAATTCCGGGGCTACTACATCGGCTCGCAGCAGATCTTTAACACGGTCGTGTTTCCCATCGCCAATCCCACCGCCGGCAACGGCGCGATTGGCCTGGGCTTCCTCGCCACTCCGCCTTCCAGCCCCTCCACCGGCACCGGCGCCCTGACGTTGAACAGCGTCCGCCGCACCGTCTTCCACCCCACGTTTAACCGCGATAGCGCGGACGATGGCGCCGCGTTTTTCGAGACGCGCAACATCTTCGAGATGCCCGCGGCCTTTTTCGCCGACAACCGCGTGCCCGCCGGATTGAAGTCCCAAGGTTTCACGGATTTCAGCGCCTTCGATTTCGCGCAGCGCCAGCTCGACGAAACCGGGCGTCAGGGCGACAGCTTCCGCAACTTCTCCGTCTCGGTCGAGCAGCGCGCGTGGCGGGACCGGGTCGGGATCGAGCTCGCGTATTTCTCCGAGCAATACGAGCGGAAGAATCGCAACAACTACGTCTCCACCCAGGCCAACGCCAATCACATCCGCATCGATCCGAATTTGTTTCTGCCCGACGGCCGTCCCAATCCCAACGTCGGCCGACCCTACGTCGATTCCGCGCAGGCCATCTTCAATCAGAACCGCCGCGAGCGCGAGGCCATGCGCGGCACCGCGTATCTACGCTATGACTTCAAGGACCTCTCGCCCACGTGGGGCAAGTGGCTCGGAAAACACACCGCCACCATTCTCGGCGAGCGCACGCAGTCCGATCAGCTCAACGTCCAGAGCAAGCTCACCTTCTTCGGCGAATACGAGGGCTTCACGAGCGTCGATCCCTACGGCTTCAACCGCCTCGGTAAGTTCGTTGCCTACATCGGACCCTCGGTCATCGGAAACAATAATCCTTTGCGGCTCGAGCCCATCTCATCGGCGCCTTTGACGGGCACAGTGAGGGCGAACTCCACGTTCTTCCTCGCGGCCGTCGGCGATCCCGCGCAGGCGACCGTGGCCACCGTGCCGTGGGAACTCCGCCAGACTTTCCGCAACGGAAATTACTCGCGCGATGTTATCAAGTCCAAGGCGGCCAATCTGATGAGCTATTGGTTCGATGACCTGGTCGTCACCAATGTCGGCATCCGCCGCGACGATGACTATTTCCAGCTGTTCTCCATCCCGACCGGCAACAACCCCGCGGGTCTCGCCAACGTCACGCGGGTCGAGCGCAGCTTTGACGAATTCGTCCTCCCCAAGACGCCCACGTTTGCGGCGGGCAAAGAAGTTAAAAGCTACAGCGTCGTCCTCCGCTGGCCGCAGAAGCTGCTGCGTCTGCCAAAAAATATGGACGTGAGCATCTTCAACAACATCTCGGAAAACTTCACGCCGAACGGCGCCAACACGAATGCCTACGGCGAGCTTCTGCCCTCGCCGCGCGGCACCACGCGTGAGACCGGCCTGAATTTTTCGTTCCTCGACAATCGTTTCAACGTCCGCGTCAACCGCTACGAGACCAAGATTCAGGACGCCAACATCGGCCGCATTGCGCCGCTGAGCCAGATGATCAACAATGTCGTGCTGCAGACCGCCGGTGCGTGGGTCGGCGAGATCAATCGCAATCCCAACGCCTCTCGTCAGGCGGACGTCGATCTGCTCCTCAGCCCGTTCCCCGCGAATTGGCGGGAGCTCAACCGGTTCGCCTACACCGGCAGCCCGGCCACGCAGAATTACGCGCTCACGTTTACGCAGCTGCCGAGCTACAGCGACACTGCCAATTACGTCGCCAAGGGCACCGAGGTCGACGTGGTCTATAATCCCACGCGGAACTGGCGCATCCTCGTCAACGTGGCGAAAAACCAGACGGTGCAGAGCAACATCGCGCCCGGCACCCAGGAGCTCATTGCTCGCATGCGCCCGGTTCTTAACCAACTCGCGAATCGTCCGCGGCTCGGCTCCGCCACGGGCTACACCTACCCAACCGATCCGGTCACGGGCCGCGTTACTTCGCTGGACGCCGGCGCCGGCGAGCAGACCGTCGCTCAATACGTCTTCGCCAATGTCGACGTGCCGCTCGCCAGCATCCTTGCCGCCGAAGGCGTGAGCAGCCCCGAGATCCGCAAATACCGCGTGAACCTCGTCACGAGCTATAACTTCGGCCGCGAGACATTCCTCAAGGGCTGGGGCGTCGGCACTGGCGTGCGCTGGCAAGACAAAGTCGGCATCGGCTATCCCACGAGCTACACGTCGACGGGCTCGGTGTTCATCGACCGCGACCGGCCTTACTACGCGCCGGGCGAAACGAACGTCGACGGCTGGCTAAGCTATGGCCGCAAGATCTGGAACAACCGCATCGATTGGAAAGTGCAGCTCAACGTCCGCAATATCATCGGCGACGACCAGACCATTGCGATCACGGCGCAGCCCGACGGCTCGCCCGCCGCCGTTCGCCTCGCGCCCGAGCGCCGCTGGTATCTCACCAACACGTTCAGCTTCTGAGTCACGCGCGATGAAGTTAACGTCGCGCTGCGCCGCCGTGCTGGCGGTCGCACTGAGTTCGACGCGGGCAGACGCGGCGACCCTGCTTCAGGCTGATTTCAATGCGGCGAATCCATGGCCCGGATTCGCCGCATATCGGACGGCCGCTACCGGCGCGGTCACGGCGGCGGCCGTGGTCGCACCCGTCGGCACGATCGACACCGTCGGCTCGGCGGTGCCGACGGCGGGCCTCCGGCTCTCGGTCAACAGCACGGCCGCGACGGGCGCTTGGAGCGCCGGCATGAGCAGCGGACTCCTCGCCGTCACCAATACCGAGCCCGATCTCGCGAAACTCACGCTCGCTTTCAGCCTCTCCGTCTCGCTGGCCCGCCCCGTGGTCGTCCGCGTTGATTCCTTCGACTCAGCCGGTGCTCGCTCCGGCGGACTTGCGACGCACGTGCATCCCGCCGCGGCCGATTTCCACCAGCGCTACGCCATCGACCTCGCCACCATGACCGCTTCGGGCGCAGGCGCGTTTCGACCACTCGATCCGCGCGTCCAATTCAGTTTCGAGATTGCGCGGGATGTTGGGGGCGATGCCTGGCCTTCCGCCGCCGGGCACGAGGTGCGCGTCGACAATGTCCACTTTGCCAGCCCTGCCTACTACGTCAGTCCGGCCGGGAACGATACCGCGAACAACGGCCGCACGGTCGCGACCGCGCTGCGCACGCCGCAGCGCGCCCTCGATCTCGCGCAGCCGGGCGACATCGTGCTGCTGATGGAGGGCACCTATCAAGGCGGCCTTAATCCCGTCGCGTCGTTCCGTCGCGCCGGCACGC
>JANPIT010000623.1:0-15375 GCA_031425115.1 Opitutaceae bacterium
GCGAGGGCGCTCAGGTGCGGCTCATGACCGACGATTGCGACGGCGTGCGGGGCGGCCTTGATGCGGCGCGCGACGGCGCGCGGATCGTCTTCGGGCTCCAGGTCGGGCATGAGCGTGAGCGGGGCCGGGAGGCGGAGATACGCCGCGAGCAGCGTCGCAGTCTGGCGCGCGCGCACGAGCGGACTGTGCCACAATTCAGCGGGTTGAAACAGGGCCGAGCGATCCAGGAACGCCGCCATGGTAGCGACCTGTTGCTCCCCCCGCGTGCTGAGGGGCCGAGCCAGATTCTCTTCGGCGTCGACGGCGTGGGCGTGGCGGACGAGGTAGACTTGCATGGCGGTCGAGGGCGCGTTCAGGCGTCGAGGAGCTTGCGTCCGGCGCGCAACAGCTCGCTCAAGGCATACGGTTTGGAGAGGCGCACAAGGTGAGTGGGTTCGAGGCCCGCGATCTGGCTGCGACTGCTCTCGGGCTGCCCGGTGTTCAACACGCGCAATTTCGGGTGAGTCACCAGCAGCTTGCGCAGAAAGCGCTCGCCCTCCTCCTGCACGGTGGCGATCACGAGCTGAAAGGGCCGGGCTGGCGCGGGCTCGCGCGCGACCCCGGCAAACGTGCTGGCTGCCGTGACGCGATAACCGTCCGCGGTGAGGATGCCGGCGACCATCTTGCGCACGACGTCGTCTTCCTCGACCAGCAACACACTTTCGCTGCCGCGAATCGAGGCGAGCGGCGCGATCGTCGGCGGCGCCTCAGCCACAATCTCGCTGGTGGCAGGGAGCAGGATCTCGAACGTGGAACCGACCAGCAGCGCGCTGCGGGCTGAAATGTATCCACCACTCTGTTGCACGACACCGTAGACGAGCGCCAGGCCGAGGCCCGTGCCCTTGCCTTCAGGCTTGGTGGTGAAAAATGGTTCGAACAGGTGTTTCTGCGTCTCGGCATCCATGCCCGTGCCGTTATCCGCCACCGTGAGCGCGACGTAGCGGCCGGGCGGCGTGTCGGTGTTGCGGCGATTCTGCGCCGCCTTGATCTCGCGCACTGCGGTGCTGACGAGAATCCGACCGCGATCGCGCAGGGCGTCGCGCGCGTTGAGCACGAGGTTGAGCAGCACCTGCTGGAACTGGGCGGGGTCGGTGCGCACGTTCGGCAGGTTTTCGGTCAGCTCGAGATCGAGGCGTCCGGCGTCGCCCAGCAGGCGGCGCAGGATATCCGCATTTTCGAGGATGAGTGTATTGAGATTCAGGACACGCGCGTTGAGCGGCTGCCGGCGGCTGAAGGCGAGGAGCTGCTGCGTGAGAGCGGCGGCTTTGCGGCCGGCGTGGTGGATCTCGGCCACCTCGCGGAGCGCCTGCGGATTCGCGGCAACGTGCACGGCGAGCATCTCGCAGTAGCCGTTGATGACCGAGAGGAGATTGTTGAAATCATGCGCAACGCCGCCGGCGAGCCGGCCCACGGCGTCGAGCCGCTGCGCGTGCACCAAAGCTTCCTGGAGGCGGCGTTTCTCCGTTTGGTCACGGTAGATTGCGACGATGTGAGTGACGCGGCCCCGCGCGTCGAACAGGGGATCGAAACTCCAGGCGACATTGAGCATGCCGCCATCGCGGCGGGTGAGAAAACCGTCACCGACCAGGGGCTGGCCGGGTTTGGCGCGAGGAAGCCAGCGGCGGAGGCGGGCAACATCCGCGCGGTCGAGATGCACGCCGCTATGCGCGCTCCCGATGAGTTCATCGGCGGACCGGCCGGTCATCGCGCTGAAACTCGCGTTGACGAACAGAATTTCGAGGTCGCGCCGGCCGGTGCCGCGTTGCGCGATAACGACGCCTTCGCTCTGGGCGCGCAGGGCCGCGGCAAAAAGGCTGGCCGGCACCGGCTTCGGGGCGGCGGCTCGACGGGAGCGGGGTTTCTTCGGGGAGGCGGGCAAGGTGAGGCAGGAGACAGAGGAAAGGAGACAGCGAGAACTAGGGGAGCGGTTGTCGGGAGAGACCGAGTTGAGCGTGATTAGGAGACGGGTCGCTTGTCTCCTGGCCGCTGTCTCCTGATCAAGGCGCCAGGCGTTCGACGGACCAGCCGTCCTGGTTTCGTCGATACCGCAGGCGATCATGCAGCCGGCTGCGTCGACCCTGCCAAAATTCCACGGTCTCGGGTGCGAGCCGCCAGCCGCCCCAGTGCGGGGGCAGGGGCACATCGCGGCCCGCATACTTCTGCTCGAGGAGTTTCATGCTGTCCTCGAGCACAGTGCGCTCCGAGATGATGGAGCTCTGTTGCGAGACCCAGGCGCTGAGCTGACTGGCGCGTGGGCGGGAGTGAAAGTAGGTCTCGCTCTCCTCGCGCGGCACTTTGACGAGCGGGCCCTCGACGATCACCTGCCGCTCGAGCGCGAGCCAGGGAAAGAGGAGCGTGGCGTGCGGGTTGGTGTCGAGCTCGCGGGCTTTACGGCTCTCGTAGTTCGAGAAAAAAACGAAGCCGCGGCCGTCGAGGCCCTTGAGCAGCACGGTGCGGGCGGACGGGCGGCCTTCGCGCGTGGCGGTGGCGAGCGTCATCGCGTTGGGCTCGTGAAGTTTTGCCGCTTCCGCCTCCTGAAACCATTTTTCGAACTGGCGGAAAGGGTCGCGCGCCAGGTCCTTTTCGACGAGGCCGGCGAGCGAGTATTCTTTCCTGAGATCAGCGAGGGTCACGAGTGCCACCGTGGGCAGTGGGCGCCGCGCTGTCAAAAATCATCTCGTGAGCGTCGCGATGCGCGCGTGCTGCGCAGGGAAATCGCGCTGGAGCCCGAGGCGGTCGGCGAGGACGAAGCCGCGTTCGTCCCAAGGCGGCGACACGGTGCAGCCGATGAGAGCGTAGCCCGCCGGGGCGGGGGAAACGAGGCGCGCGCCCTGCCACACGCCCGCGGGCACGGGTAGCTGCGGGAGCTCGCCCCGCACGACATCGGGCCCGAGGCGAGTCACGCGGGCGGAAGCGTCGCGCGGATCGAGTTGCAGGTGCTCCACGGTGTCGCCGGCGTAGTGATGCCAGATTTCGTCCTGCGCGATGAGGTGCAGGGCCGAGAAATCTTCGGGCGTGAGCACAAAGTAGATGGCGGAGGCGGCGGGGGTGCGCGACGTGACGCGATAGAAGCCGCCTTCATGCGGGAGCGGCTCAAGCGCGAGGGCGGCGATGAGCGCGCGGGCGGTGGCGTTCACACATCGCGCCCCTGGCGGCGCCTGGACTCGATCTCCTGTTGAGTGCCCTTGCTCGGGAAAAACGGGGCTAGCTTCTCCACGATCGGAGTGAGAAAGCGTGGTTCGCTGCGGTCGTAGACCCAGTAGAAGAAAATCAAAAACAGCGCGAGGAACGCCGCGATGTAGGGCACGAAGTCGTTGACCGACTTCAGTATTTTCCAGACGCGCGCGATGACCACCACGGCGATGATACAGATCGCGAGGTTGATCCACGATTGTTTCGGGATGCGTTGGAGTTGCTCCCACGCGGAGGGTGGCGCGGCGGCGAGCAGAGCGAACAAGAGCGGCACACGAGAGGGTTAGCGCGAAGCGGGCGCGGGCGGCAAGCCGTTCGTGGCCGCGCGGCGCCGGGCGGCTTGAAAAATATTGCAGCGTCCCCGACCTTCGCCGGTCTATCCCGCCCATGATCGCCATCGACGACGCCATCGAAACCGAAGCCGAGCGCCTCCTCCGCTCGCTGATGCACGTGGACTGCGATCCGCGCGGGCGCAGCTGGAATCTCGACACCTGTCGCGCGATCGCGCCGCTCACGCTGGAGATCAACCAGCTGAAAAAAGAGAAGGACGCGGTGATATTGGCGCACTCTTATGTCGAGCCGGAGATCGTCTACGGGGTCGCGGATTTTCGCGGCGACTCGTATTTCCTGAGCATGAAGGCGAAGGAGGCACGCGCGAAGATCATCGTGTTCGCCGGCGTCGTGTTCATGGCCGAGACGGCGAAGATTCTTTCGCCGGCCGCGACGGTGTTGGTGCCGGACCGGCATTCGGGCTGTTCGCTGGCCGATTCGTTGACGGGCGAGCAGCTGCGCCAGCTCAAGTCGCTGTATCCCGACGCAACCGTCGTCTGCTACATCAACAGCACCGCGGACGTGAAGGCCGAGTCCGATGTCTGTGTGACGTCGGGTAACGTGTATCACATTGTCGAGCACCTGCCGGCGAAGCGCATCCTCTTCGTGCCCGATCGGCTCATGGGCCAGAACGTGCGCGATGACTTGAAGCGGCGGGGCATCGAGAAGGAGATCATCACGTCGGATGGGACATGTATGGTGCACGATCAATTTGGGCCGGCGGAGATCGCGGCGGCTCGGCAGCGGTATCCGGGACTGAAAGTAGTGGCGCATCCCGAGTGCACGCCGGAAGTCGCGGCGGCGGCGGACTTCATGGGCAGCACTGGCGCGATGATGAAATACGTGAAGACGACCGGTGCGCCGTATTACTTGATGCTGACCGAGTGCGGACTGGTCAGCCGGCTGCAAGTCGAGTCGCCCGAGAAGGCGTTCATCGGCGGGTGCCGGTTGTGCCCTTACATGAAACTGAACTCGCTCGAAAAAGTGCGGGATGCGCTGAAGGCGCCGCGAGCGGACCAGATCGTGACGCTCGATGAGGACGTGCGCCAGCGCGCGGCGCGGTGCATCGAGCGGATGTTTGAATTGGCGCCGACGGATTGAGGCGCGCGGGGCGATTACTCCGCGCGCAGAGCGGACAGCGGGTCGACTCGGGCGGCGCGGCGGGCGGGGAGCAGAGTGGCGGCCAAGCAGGCGAGGGTCATGCAGCCTGCGGCGGTGGCGTAGACGGTGACGTCGAGCGGGGGCACGGCGTAGAGTAACGTCGCGAGGCCGCGGCTGGCGGTGAGGGCGATTGCGATACCAGCGAGCAGCCCGAAAGCGGTGAGGCGCAGACTGTCGCGGAGGACCAGGCGGACGAGGTTGCTTTGCGTGGCGCCGAGGGCGGCGCGGATGCCGAATTCATTTACGCGGCGGGCGACGAAGAAGGAGTTCACGGCGTAGATGCCGGCGAGGGCGAGAGCAACGGCGAGCAGCGCAAAGCTGGCGACGAGCTGCGTGACGAAGCGCGATTGCCACGCGGTATCGGCGTAGATCTGGCGCGGGGAGGCGTGGGCGAAGAGCTGCATGTTGGGATCGATCTGCGCGAGGGCGCGGTCATAGGCGCGGCGATCGGGGGCGACACCCGCGTGGCGGACGATGAAGCCCATGCCGAGGCCGGGCGGCTGGCCCTGCGCGAGGGAGAGGTAGAAGGTGTCGACGACGCGCGGCTGATTACCGGTGCCGAGAACGTCGGCAACGATGCCGACGACCTCGAACCACTCTTGGTTGAGCACCGTTTGAATGCGCACGCGCTGACCGAGGGCGGAGCGGTCAGGCCCCGGCGACGAGTTTTGGGCTGGCCAGTATTTCGCGGCGAGGGAAGCGCTGATCACGACGGCGGGCGGACGGCCCGGGGTGTCGGTCTCGGCGAGGAGGCGGCCTTCGAGGAGCCGGAGACCGAGGGCGGGAAAGGTGCTCGGCAGCACGTAGCACGGGAGGGCGCGCTTGGGTGTATCCGAAAGTTGGAGTCCGTCGCCCTCTTGCACGAAACCCTGATAGCCGATCGGTGGTTGCGAGAAGAGGAAGCTGGCGACGCCGACATCGCGGACGCCCGGGAGCGTGCGGAGGTTGTCGCGCAGGCGCTCGAAAAATTGAGTGCGGAGCGCGGGGTTGGTGAGGTAGTTTTGCCCGCGGAGACCGACGCGGAACTGATCGAGCTCGGCGAGGGGCAGGCCGACGTCGACCTCGCGCAGGGCGCGCTGACTGCGGAGGAGCAACGCTGCGCAGATGAGCAGCGCGAGGGCGACGGCGATCTGACCGGAGGCGAGGAGGCGGGTGGCGCGGGTGCCGCCCGGAGAGCCGGCAGAGCGGCCGCCTTCGCGAAGGGTGGTTTCAAGGTTCAGCTTGCGTGTTTGGAGCAGCGGCACGGCGCTGAAGGCGAGGGCGATCGCGATGGCGGCAGCGGTCACGCTGAGGGCGACGGTGAGGTCGAGCTGCGGCACGGGCAGCGATTGCAGCGTGAATTGCGTGGTGGTGGGCAGCAGGGTGGCACCGTAGGGCAGGGCGAGGGAGGCGAGCGCAAGGGCGACGGCGGCGGCGGGGAGAGAAAGCCACAGCGATTCGGCGAAGAGTTGCGCGAGCAGGTGGCGGCGGGCGGCGCCGAGGGCGAGGCGCACGGCGAACTCGCGGCGACGCTGGATCGCGCGGGCGATGAGCAGGCAGAGGCAGTTGAAGCAGGCGACGACGAGGACGAGCAGAACGGCGGCTTGGAGGAGGAGCAGTTGGCGGCCGAAACCGCCGAGCAGATTGTCGCGCAGCGAGACCGCGAAGAGGGCACGGTCGGCATTCTCCTTGGGAAAATCCTGGCGCAACGCGGTGCCGATGGCGGTGAGCTCCGCGGCGGCGGCGGCGAGTTTCTTGCCGGGCGCAAGCTCGGCCCAGAGGTGATGACGACGCTGCGTGCGCTCCTGGAGATTCATGTCGCTCGGCAGCAGCGCGGCCCAAGCCAGCGGGTTGTCGTCGCCGGTCGGGACGACGAATTCGGGCGGCATCACGCCGACGACGTGAAACGAAGTTTGGTCGAGCTGGATCGTGCGACCGACGACCGCGGGGTCCGCGCCGAAGAGCCGACGCCAGAGCGCGTCGGACAGGATGAGAGTGCGGACGCCGCCGATCTCGAGATTCGCGGGCGTGATGACGGTGCCGATCGCCGCGCGCGCGCCCATCATCGGGAAAATTTCAGCGGTCACGCGCTGCAGGAAGGCGGTTTCGGTGGAGGCGACCCCGTGAAACGTGGCGGACTCGTTGCGGAAGAGACCGGTGCGAGAGAACGACGACGCGCGCTCGATGATCGCGGCGTAGTTGCCGTAAGTGACGCGCGAAAAATTTTCGCGGCCACCGTTAAGCGAGTGTTCGTAGACGACGGTCAGGCGTGAGGGGTCACCGTAGGGCAGCGGGCGCAGGAGAAAGGTATTAAGAAATGTGAATACGACGACGGCCGCGGCGAGCGCGACTCCGAGCGTAAAAGTGATGGTGAGCGCCAGGGTCGGGGCGCGCCGGAGCGAGGTGAATCCGTGGCGGAGTAGGTTCATGGAGAATTCCGAAGTGAGGATGTCGAAGTCCGAAGCGCTGAACGGCGGAGGCGGAAAGAGCGCCGGTCTTCTATTGCAACCGTCGTGCCCCGAGGCAGCGGTGCGGGCTAACTTGCTGGAAAATAAGCGGAAGAAATTGTGCGCGTGTTTGGCGCGCGGATGCGGCGGTGCGACCGTGGGATCGCGGCGTCCCGCAAGTGGGAAGGTTGCAGACGCGAACTCGCGAGTGACGGGACGAACGCTCACTCCGCCCGCAGTGCCTTCATCGGGTCCACGTCGGCGGCTTTGCGCGCCGGGAGCCAGCATGCGAGGGTGGCGACGGCGAGGAGGAGAGCGGGGGCGCTGGCGTAGATCGTGGCGTCACCCACGGGGACACCGACGAATTGGGCGCGGAGAAACCAACCCAGGTAGAGCGCGATGCACCAACCGAGCGCGACGGCGATCAGCACAATGCGCAGGTGCTGCCACATCATGTGACGCACGACGCCGCCGGGCGTAGCACCGAGGGTGAGGCGGACGCCGATCTCCTGGGTGCGCTGCGCGAGCGAATAAGCGAGGACGGCGTAGAGGCCGATGGCAGGCAGCGCGAGCGCGAGCGGGCCGAGCACGCTCAACATCTGCGCGGGCACGCGTTGCATGAACAGATTGTTGTCCAGGTGCTGCGCGAGGGAGCGCGGATCGAGCATCGGCACTTCAGGATCGAGGGTGCGGACGGCGGCGCGGATGGCGGTGAGCAGGGCGCGCGGATCGCCTTGTTGAGCGCGGACGTGAAGCGTCGGAGTGGAGAAGGTCTGGGCGCGAGCGGTGAGCCACGCGGCGGGGCGGGGCGCCTCGTTGAGCGTCTGGTATTTGATGTTACGGACGACGCCGGCGATTTCGTAGAAGTTGCCGCTGACTTCGAAGCGGCGACCCACCGGCGAGCCTTCCGGCCAGTAGCGCGCCGCCATTTCCTCGTTGATCAG
Source organism: Opitutaceae bacterium (assembly GCA_031425115.1). GTDB lineage: Bacteria > Verrucomicrobiota > Verrucomicrobiia > Opitutales > Opitutaceae > ER46. The sequence goes on from JANPIT010000623.1 coordinate 8,093, forward strand.
AGCGTCGAGTGGCAGCTCGGGTCGCCCGAGCGGGGAGAGATCGCGGCCCGTCACAACCGGCACACCCATCGTGGCGGCGTAACCCGGACTCGTGCTATAATAGAGAATTTTACGCTCGGGGTCGAAGGGCTTGCCCCCGACCCCGATGACGCCCGTAGGCGTGCCGCGCACATCGAGCGGGGCCTGGCTGGCGTAGGAAGCACGCTCAATGCCCGGGGTGGTTTCCAGTTTCTGGATCAGCTGATCCAGGAAAATGCGGGTGCGGTCGCGGTCGTAGCCGCGACCGCCGAGGTCGAGCGCCGTGAGCATCACGCGGTGTTGATCGAACCCCGGAGCGGCCTGCAGCGAGTTGCGAAAACTTTTCAGGAAGAGGCCGGCCAGCACGAGCACTACGATGGCGACGGCGACCTGCACTCCGACCAGTGTATCCCTAATCCGGCTACGCCCGCCGATCGCCCCGCGGCCGCCGCGCAAGGCGTGGAGCACGTCGCCGCGGGCGAGTTGCAGGGCGGGGGCGAGTCCGAAGGCGATGCCGCAGAGCGTGCCCAGCGCGCCGGCAAAAAGGAGGGCGCCGAGGTCGAGCCGCGGATCGATCCGCACCGGCAGTCCGCCGGGCAGCGGCATCTGGCGCAGCGCCTCGTTGCCCCACAGCGCAATGAAAAGCCCCGCGCCGGCGCCGAGCAGAGCAAGCACGAGGCTTTCGGCGAGGAGTTGCGCGATGATCCGGCCGGGGCCGGCGCCGAGGGCGAGCTTGATGCCGATTTCCTTCTGGCGGGCACTGGCGCGCGCGAGGAGGAGGTTGGCGGTGTTGGCGCAGACGACGATGAGGATGAGGGTCGCGAAGACCTGGAGCGTGGCTAGGCCAACGACGACCACTTCTCCGCCCCGTGGCGAACGCCAGGGAGGAAGCAGCTGGTAGCCGAGGCCTTTGTTCGTGCTGGGATGCGTGGCAATCATCTGGCGGGCAGCCGCGGCGAGCTCACCGTGGGCCTGCGCGGTCGTGGTGCCGGGCTTGAGCCGTGCGAGCATGATGTAAGGTCGCCAGCTGCGGTCGGTGAGCTCTTGGGTCGCGGCCTGGAGGGCGACCGCCATGGTGGCCGGAATCCACAGGTCGAACCCGAGAGAATTCATTCCACCACGAAAACGCGGTGGGGTGACGCCGATCACGGTGAAGACCGCGCCGTTGAGCTTGAGGGTGCGGCCGAGCACATCGGCGTCGCCGCGAAAATAGCCCCGCCAGAAGTCGTGGGAAATCACGACGACCGGGGCGACGCCGGGCCGATCGCCTTCGTCGGCGCGGAAGAAGCGACCTTGAGCGGGGCGGACGCCGAGGACCTCAAAAAAATTGGCGGAGACGAGTTCGGCAAACACGCGCGTCTCGCGCTCGGAATCGCCGAGGTGGAGGTTGCGCGGGCGTTGGGCGGCGATGCTCTCGAACGACGGGAGCATCGGGATGAGGTCACGATATTCGGGCCAGGCGGTGGTGACGTAGCCGCCGGTGTCGTCCTTGGTCTCGAGCGACCAGAGCGGGGCGTCGACTCCAGGAAGGGGCTGGAAGACCGCGTCCTTCAGCCACGAGAAAACGACCGTGTTGGAACCGATCCCGATCGCCAGCGAAGCGACGATAACGGCGGAGAGCCACGGGGTTTTGAGGAGGGAGCGGAAGGCGCGCATGGAAATGGGAATCGTGAAAACTGAAAATCGGGCATCTGGAATTTGGTAATTTCAGAAGCTCGGAGATGGGAGATTTTCAGATGCCCGATGCCCGATGCCCGATTTCAAGATTTCTGCTGCCGCTGAAGCGCCACCTGATACGGATGCAATTCCGCCGTCATGACTTTGGCGACGACGGCGGGGTCGCTGTTCATGAAGGCGCGGGCGGTGGGCTCGTCGGCGGACTCGAAGATGACGAGGCCGAAGGTCTTGTCGCCGGACTCCAGCGTGCGGCCGGCGAGGATCACCTTGCCCTCGGCGGTGGCGGCTTTGAGCTGCGCAAAGTGCGCTCCGGCGGCTTTTTTGTCGGCATCGGTCCAGGCGCTGTCGTCGTGGAGCCGCGGCACGAGTCGGAGGACGTAGATAAACTGTTTGAGCTTTGGCGCGGCCGGCGTGGCCGCGGGCGCCGCGGTTTTCTTTTCGTCTGCGCCGGAGAGCGCGAGCGGGGCGAGAGCGATTAGGGTGAGGAGGAGGAGGAGGCGTTTCATGGAAGGAATGGAAAACAGAGTGGGGACCCAGAGACCGGAAAGAGGCGGCTCGCAAAGACGCAAAGACGCAAAGACGCCAAGGTTCTGAAGGGTTGGTCGGGGCTTTGCGCCTTTGCGTCTTGGCGAGAGTTTTTTGGGTTTGGGCGGAGGGGCTCAGGGCTGTTTTGGGGCGGGAGACGCGGGTGGTGCGGTTTCGCGTGCCGAGGGAAAATTGGCGCGCTTTTCATTGTGACTTTAGGCGGAGTTCAACTCGAGCCGTCAGCTAGAATGGAACGGGACGTAGCCAGAAACCGGAAAGAGGTGGCTCGCAAAGGCGCAAAGACGCCAAGGTTCTGAAGGGTTAGTCGGGGCTTTGCGCCATTGCGTCTTTGCGAGAGTTTTTTGGGTTTGGGCAGAGGGGCTCAGGGCTTGTGAGGCGGGAGACGCGGGTGGTGCGGTTTCGCGTGCCGAGGGGAAATTGGCGCCCTTTGATTGTGACTTTAGGCGGAGTTCACGTCGCGCCGTCAGCTGGATTGGAACGGGAGGGTAACCCAGAGACCGGAAAGAGGTGGCTCGCAAAGGCGCAAAGACGCAAAGGTTCTGAAGAGTTGGTCTGGGCTTTGCGCCTTGGCGTCTTGGCGAGAGTTTTTGGGTTTGGGCGGAGGGGCTCAGGGCTGTTTTGAGGCGGGAGACGCGGCTTCGCGTGCCGAGGGGAAATACCAGGCGCGCTTGATCTTCCCCTCGCGCACTTCGTAGACGCCGAGGGCGCTCTGAGCGCGCTTGGCGCCGTCCTTCGCGGTCCACGTCACGCGTTCGCGAAACGAGACGTGTGGGCCGGTCTGCGTGACGTCGGAGATCTCGGCGTGGACGTCGGGCAGGTTTTTGAAATAACCGGTGAGCCATTTTTCGACGGCGGCGCGGCCCTCGCCCTCGACGGATTGTTTGCCGTCGGCACCGATACCGAACCAGGCGATGTCGTCGGCGTAGTGCGCGGCGACGGCGGCGGCATCGCGGGTGTTGTAGGCGGCGAGCGCGCTGCGGACGACGATTACTTCGGGCGTGGCGAGCGGCGGACGGGTGTCGCCGTGCTGGAAAGGGCGATACTCGTCGACGGTAACCTTGAAGGTGCCGCCCGCGATGGCCGGATCGCTGGCAAGCGCGGCCCGGACGGCGGCTTCGTCGGTGGCGCGGACGAGGATCAGGCCCTTGTCGGCGTAGCGACCGCCGAGCACCGACAACCCTGCGGCGCGCATACGCGCGATGTTGGCGGAGTGCTCCGGCATGTGCGGCTGCTCGTTGGGCGACTTGGTGGCGTCCCAAGCGGGGCCGGTGGTGAGAGTGACGGCGAAAAGCTTGGTGGGAGTAGCGGGTGCCGGCGGAGATGCGGCGAAACCGGGCGCGGCCAGGAGGCAAACGAAAGCGAGCACGGAGAAACGCAGGGGCGCTGGATTCACGGCGAAGAGGAGGGAGAGAGTGAAGCCGGGACGGGAAAGCGGGGGCAGCGTGCGCCGGCGAGTGGATTGGTTTGCGGCTGGGAGTTTGAGCTACCGGAGTCCACTCGCTGGCGCTCGCGGCTACGAGTGGTTGGGGTAATGTCTCTTCTAGGACGGTGTGCTAGAAGTTGAGCTTGGCCGAGAGCGTGTAGTTGCGCGGGACGAGGTAGGAAAAATTGCCTGGGACGGTGGTGCGGGCGGGGGACGCGATGGTCTCACCGGGACGCGGGCGGAGGTTCGTGGCGTTGGTGCCGATGACGCCGCCGTTGCTGCCGTAGATCGGAGCGCGGCGGTCGAAGAGGTTGTCGATATTGAAATCGAGCTGGAGGCTGCGGCCTTCCTTCAGCTTGAAACTGTAGGAGAGGCTGGCGACGCCGCGGTAATAGGATGGCGCATACACGGAGGTGCCGGCGTCGACGCGCGGATCGTCGATGGCGTTGGCGGGATTGGCGGGGTCGACGATGGTGTCGCTGCCGCGGTAGCCGACGACCTGGCCGCCACGGTAGTTGACGCCGGCACCGACGCGGAGGCCTTTGACCCAGCCCTGCGAGAAACGGTAGTCGGTGGCGAGATTGCCGACCCACTTGCTGTTGCCCTGAGACTCCTGTGGCACCGAGTTAATGGTGTTGGGAATCACGGTATCGATGAGGCTGTTCCAGCCGTTGACGGCGGTCTGGACGCGCTGCTGGTTGATCCGGGTGGGATCGTTGAGGGCGGGGTTGATGGAGGCATCGTTGTTCGCGTCGATGAGCACGCCGGCGTCGGCGAGGATCTGACGGGAAACGGCATCCTGGGATTTAAAATACGCGATGAGGTCGGGATACTGATCGCGCACGAGAGCCTTCGTGTGGCCGGCGTTGAGAATCATGCGCCAGGAGCGGGTGAAATTGGCGGTGAGCTCGAATTCGTAGCCTTTGGTTTCCGACGTTACGGTGGACCACACGTTCTGGGGAAAGCGGGCGACGTTGCGGGCATTGCGGCCGACGGGGCTGAGATCGCCGACGACGGGAGCGTCGGAGATGTTGTTGTAGGCGCCGTTGAAGCCGGCGGGCGAGAGGACGGAGGTGCCGGCCTGGTAGCTGTTGAAGTGGCCGACGCTGAGTGAGAGGCGGCCGTTGGGGAGCGTGACGCGGATGCCGTAGTCCTTGCCGCGGGAGCTGGTGGGCGGGATGAGGGTGCCGTCGACGCGCTGCTGCGGGGCGGTGAGGTTGAAGGTTTCCGCGACGTTGGCGTAGACGCCGAGCCAGCGGGTGACGTTGATGACGCCACCCATGGTGAAGGTGTTGATAATGGGCGTGAGCGCGGGTGAATCGAAGTCGTCGCGGAAACGGTCGCCGGCGTATTGAGGCTGCGGGAGATTGGCACCGTTGATGTTGGCGCGGGGGCGGACGTCGGCGATCTGCGCGGGGCCGGTGGCGGCGCCGGCGGCGTTCTTGGGAATATAGGTCAGGTTGAAGTAGTCGGCGGGGGCGTCTTTGCGGAAGACAAGGGAGGTGCCATCCCAGCCGGCGGGCATGTCGCCGGGGGCGAGCACGCGTTTGTCGGCGATGGTGGCGAAGTCGCGCCGGAAGGCGCCGATGAGGACGAGACGGTTCTTGAAGAGGTCGAGGTTACCGGCCGTCTGAAGGAATTTGTATTCGCGGAGGCTGTTGCGGTTGTTGTCCTCGCGACGGGTGTCGAACATCCAGGTGGGCGTAACCGTTTCGGTGATACCGGTGACGGGATTGACGAGGGTGATGGGCGTGGTGGTGGGCGGCGCGTAGTTGCGGTTGGGCTGATTCTCGTAGAAGCGGGTGTAGATCGCGTATTCGCTGTATTCGAGATTATCGACCCAGCTGCGGGCATCCGGGGCGCGGCTCTTCAGGGGGAGGAGAAGGGTGCGGGCGCGGGAGACGGTTTTGTGCTCGGTGATGCCGGCCATGCCGCTGAACTGGAATTTGCCGAGGCGGGTGTCCTTCACGTAGACGGCTTGCGCGCGGGCGCTGCGCATCTTGTTGGTGCGGAGATTTTGATATTCCATGAACTCCATGAAGGGGCGGAGGAAGTTCGGATTGGCCCCGCCGCCGGGGAGGGTGGAATCGATGTCGATATAGATATCCTGGCCGCCGCGGCGGGAGAGGCCGGTCTGGCCGTTGACGTCGCCCTCGTTGATATCGCCGGCGAGTTCGACGAAGAGGCCGCCGGCGACTTTGTAGTTGGCGACGAGGGAGAAGTCCTTCGCTTTCTCGACGAAGGTCGGGAGCTTGTTCGACCAGACGGTGGTGGACTCGCGGTCGGGGACGGTGAACTTCGAGCCCGCGAGAGCGCGGGCGTAGCGGTCGGTGGGGACGCCGAAATTGTCGTCGACCATTGCCTGGTTATTGATGCTGAAACTGGGCGTGCGGATGGGGACGCCGTTGATGGAATTGGTCAGCGTGATGTTCGTGTTTTGCGCGGCGCCCTTGGTGACGTAGCGGTTCTCGAAGTTTAGGACGCGCCCGCCGAAATCGGAGTGAGTGACCCAGCGCATGCCGGAGCGGACGATGCCGGCGGAGGCGAGTTGGGCGTTGGTGGGAAGCGTCGTCGGAATGGAGCTAAAGGTGGTGACGCCGTCCCATGCGGAGAGGCGATCGCGGAGCGAGGTGGTGCCGCGCAATTCGCGGCTGCGGCCGTATTCGCCCTCGGCGCGGAGGGTGAGGCGCGGGGTGGGCTTGTAGGTGGCGGCGAGGTGGGCGCCGTAGCGGTCTTTCCACTCGTTGTCGCGCCAGGTGTCGGACTGGTCCCACACGACATTAGCGCGGACGGCGAAGGTGCGGTTGAGGGCCTGGTTCACATCGCCGGTGAAGCGGTAGCGATTGAAACTGCCGAGCTGCACGCGGGCGCTTTGGAAATTTCGCGAGACGTCGGCCTGTTTGGTGACGGAGTTGACGGTGCCGCCGACGCCGCCGGCGCCGAAGAGCACGGCGTTGGGACCGCGGCCGTAGTCGACGCGGTCGAGATTGTAACTGTCGGCCGTCATGATGAACGGAAAGAAATTCCGCGTGGGCAGGCCGGTCGCGACGCCGCGGGTGCGCAGGCCGCCGTTGCCGACGGAGGTGCCGAAAGCGCGGTTGGTGCCATCGGCGTCGACGACGGTGCTGTTAACGGACCACTGGGTGGCCTCAGCGACGTCGGTGAGATTGAAGGCTTCGAGGAATTCCGCCGTGACGACGGAGTAGGCGACGGGGGTGTCCTTCAGCGCGGTGGCGATGCGGCCGCCGGCGAGGGAGCTGGCGGCGACGAAGCCGACGTCTTTCTCGGCGTTAACGGTGAAAGGGGTGAGCGTGAGGGTTTCGTCTTTGGTGGGGGCGCCCGTGATCCCGGAGGGGCGTGGTGTGGAGGAGGCGGGCGTCTGGGCGTGGACGGGGCTGAGGCTGAGGACGATAGCGCTCGCAATAACGGTGTGGTGGGCGCGGGCGAGGCGGGGCGGCAGGGTAAGGGGCATAACGGTGGGCAGGGCAGGTTGGAGGCAGGCGGCCGCGGGGGGGGCCAGGGGGTGACCAAGCGGGGGGGGGGGGTTAACGGTGGCGAAGGGGATCGCGAGGGAAGTCTTCGCGATCGCGATCGCGATTCAACCTGAATTCCGGGGGGA
>JANPIT010000624.1:0-2723 GCA_031425115.1 Opitutaceae bacterium
GACCTCAAGCCGCTGGTATGAGCGGGCGGATCAAGCGGCTTGAGGTCAAGCCGCTCCACCCACTGACTCCAAAGGTTTACGGCCCATGATTCGCGCCATCGATCACCTCAATATCGTCGTCGCGGACCTCGCGCGGTCGGTGCGATTCTATACGGAGGTTCTCGGCTTCCGGAAGACGCATGATGTCACGATGGAAGGCGATTGGATCGAGCAGATCATCGGGTTGAAAGGCGTGAAGGGGCTCGTGGCGTTTGTGGAGCCGCCCGACGGCGGGGTGCGGATCGAGTTGTTGCAATACGTCGCGCCGGCGGGCGAGGCGCTGCCGGAAAATTCGCAGGCGAATACGCGCGGGCTGCGTCACGTGGCGTTCCGCGTGGAAGATATCGGGGCCATGGCCGCGCGGCTGCGCGCGGCGGGCGTGACGTTGTTCAGCGATCCGGTAAAGGTGCCGCAAGGCGTGGTGAAATTCGCGGCGGGCGACAAGAGCCTGTGCTATTTTCTCGATCCGGATGGGACGATTTTGGAGCTGTGTGAGTATCGGTAGCTGAAGAAGGCGCAACGGAACCGGGCGGGGAGCGCACGGCCCACCTCACTCAAGCACCCGTCCGACTCACCGCTCCCAGCGCCCATAGATTCCACACGGCAGGATTTTTCCGTCGCGTTGGATCGGGAGCCCCACCTCGCCCGCGGTGATCGTGCCGCCGTGGGCGTGCATGAGCTCGGCGAGGAGGTTGGCGACCACCGTGGGCGAGAGGCGCGCGGTGTAAGCGTTAATCAGAAAAAAGAGCGGCTCGTCGCTCAGCAAGGCGCGGCACTCGGTGAGCAATTCCCACAGGTGGTCTTCGAGCTTCCACATCTCACCCGTGCTCCCGCGACCATAGGTCGGCGGGTCCATGATGATCGCATCGTATTTCCGCCCGCGCTTCTGCTCACGCCGGGCGAATTTCAGGCAGTCATCGACGATGGTGCGGACCGGCGCATCGGCTAATCCGCTCAACACGAGATTCTCGCGGCACCATTTCACCATGCCTTCGGCGGCATCGACGTGGCATACGGCGGCGCCGGCTTTCGCGGCCGCAACGGTCGCCGCACCCGTGTAGCCGAAAAGGTTCAGCACATTTACTTCGCGACCGGCTTTCCGCGCCGCGGCGATCTTGGTCGTAAACCAATCCCAGTTCACCGCCTGTTCGGGAAAGAGGCCGGTGTGTTTGAACGAGGTCGGGTGAATCTTGAAGGTCAAGCCGAGCGGCTGGTAACCGATTTTCCAGTGATCCGGGAGGGGACGACGATATTCCCATTTGCCGCCGCCTTGCTCGCTGCGGTGATAGAAACCGTCCCAATTCTGCCACTTGGCGGCGGGGGCAGCGCCATCAGGCGAAGTCGCCGCCGCTCCGTGCCGCGGCCAGATGATCTGAGGGTCCGGCCGGACGAGGGTGAACTCGCCCCACCGCTCGTGCTTCATGCCATCGCCGCAGTCGATCACTTGATAATCACGCCACCGGTCGGCCACGATCAGGGCAGGGCGTTGGAGTGAGGCGGAGGGCATGCGGTAAAGCGAAGTCTGACCACCAAGCCTTGGTCCCGCGTCGCTGTCGAGCCGCGCCTCGGCGAGTCACGCTAGGCAAATCTGGACATCCCTTGTAGTGGATCATCAAATCTTGCTGTCAGGGATACGCCCAGTTGCACGGTGGGTTCTCACCTACCTGCTAGGAATCGCCGCTAAAGGCATAGTGCGGGCGTTTCCGACTTATTTTTCCTGCAAACGATATTCGCTTCACATGAAACCTCGCTCCTCGCTTCGCCCGTCCCGGGCATTCTTGACCCTCGCCGCTCTGCTGGCCGCGCTGCCGCTCCATGCCGACACGGTCGAAACCAAAAACGGTGCCCGCATCATCGGTAAAATCACGCGAATCGACGCCGGCTCGGTCGAGGTGTCCACCGACTTCGCGGGCAAGATCTCCATCAAACAATCCGAAGTCACCTCGATGACCACGGATGCCCCGATCGCGGTGCGGCTGGCCAGCGGCACGCGTTTCGACGGACGGGTCACCACCGGCGCGGGCGGCGCTATTCAGATCGTCGGTCCCGACGGCACGATTTCGACGACGGTCGACAAAGTGGCCGCCAGTTGGGCCGCGGGCGCAGTCGATCCACTCGTCGATCGCCATTGGGCTTACGAGGCGTCGGTGGACATCTCCGGCAAGACCGGTAACCGCGAGCAGATTGGCACCGCCGGCGAATTCCGCGCGGTCCTCAAGACCACCCAGGACATGCTGCAGTTCTACGCATTGTATAACCGCCAGGTTTCCGACGGCGCCAAGTCCGCGGACCAGCTCAAGCTCGGGGTCGACTACTCCAACAATTTCGCGGGTCGCTACTCGTGGTATATGCGCGACGAAGGCGGCTTCGATCGCGTGAAGGACGTCGAACTCTACAACATCGCGGCGGCGGGCGTGGGTTTCGACATCATCAAAGAACCGAAGCGCTTGCTGACGGGCCGCGCCGGTCTCTCGTTCCGCTACGAAGGTTATCGCGCGCCAGGGACAGCCGACGTGAAAAGCGCAGGTCTGGATTTCGGGCTCAATAGCGATTTGGAGTTTGGCAACTCCAAGCTCGTCACCCGGTTGGCCTACGTGCCGACGTTTGAAGACTTCGCCAACTACCGCTTCACGCACGAGAGCTACTATCAGATCCCGCTCGCTCACCCGGCTTGGAAGCTCCGC
>JANPIT010000625.1:0-6120 GCA_031425115.1 Opitutaceae bacterium
GTCCCACATCGCGAAACGCTCGAGCCAGCCCTCGCTGACGGCGACCTGATCCAGTTTAGACCCGACGCCCGTGACCGCGACGAAGTGCTTCGCATGGTCGAGGCCGGCGGCTTTGAAGGCGGCGATGGCCTCGAGCATGCCATTGCGAGTTTCGGCGGTGCCTCCGGATTTCGAGATAACCAACACGACGGTCTTGGCGAGTTGCCCGCGAAGCGTGCCGAGCACGTAATCGATGCCGTCGGGATCGGTATTGTCGAAAAAGGCGACGGCGAGCTTGTCTTTACGGGGATTGCCGAGCGCATGGCTGACGAGCTGCGGCCCGAGCGCGGAGCCGCCGATGCCGACCACGAGGACGTTTTTGAATTTACCCTTCGGGCCGGCGACGGTGCCGCTGTGCACCTTGGCCGTGAAGTCCTTGATGGCGGCGAGCGTCGAGGTGATCTCGCCCGTGATTTCCGAATTGGGCGCAAGCTGCGGTGCGCGCAGCCAGTAGTGACCGACCATCCGCTTCTCATCCGGGTTCGCGATCGCACCGGCCTCGAGTTGCTGCATCGCTTCAAACGCGCGCTGAATCCGCGGCTCCATCGACGAGAAGAAGTCGTCGGGAAACGGCAGCCGCGAAATGTCGAGCGACACCCCGAGGTCGGCGTCGTGGTAGAGGTGAGTTTTGAAGCGGGACCAATTCATGAGCGGATAAATGGGAAACCACGAAATACACGAATCACACGAAAATCGGAGAGGGGTTTCGTGTTTTTCGTGTGTTTCGTGGTTATTCTAAATCAGAGATTCTTGTCGGTCACGGCGCCTTCCGAGGCGCTGGTGACGGTGTGGGCGTATTTCGCGAGGGTGCCGCGGGTCTCCTTCGGCTTTTTCGGTTTCCACGCTTTCAAGCGGGCCGCGAGTTCTTTGGCCGGCAGGCCGATGGAGAGCTCGTTCTTCACCGCATCAATGGTGATGGGGTCACCGTTCTTGATCACACCGATCGGTCCTCCTTTCGCGGCTTCTGGCGTGATATGTCCGACCACGAAGCCGTGGCTGCCGCCGGAGAAGCGACCATCGGTGATCAGCGCGACTTCCTTGCCGAGGCCACGACCCATGATGGCGCTGGTGGGCGAAAGCATTTCACGCATGCCGGGGCCGCCAACCGGGCCTTCGTTGCGAATGACGATCACGTGGCCGGCTTTCACGCGGCCTTTGAGAATCGCATCGAGCGCAGCTTCCTCGCTCTCGAACACGATGGCCTTGCCGCTGAACGTGAGGCCTTCCTTGCCGGAGATTTTCGCAACGGAGCCCTGCGGGGCGAGGTTGCCGTAGAGAATGCGCAGGTGACTGTCCTTCTTGATGGGATTCGAAAGCGGGCGAACCACATCCTGATCAGTCGGATAGGGCTTCACGGACTTTAGATTCTCCGCGACCGTTTTGCCGGTGACAGTCATGCAGTCGCCGTGAAGCAAGCCGGCGTCGAGCAGCACTTTCATCAGAGGCGGCAGGCCACCGATGCGGGTGAGGTGCACCATGCCGTATTTGCCGGAGGGCTTCAGGTCAGCGAGCACCGGCACGCGTTTGCCGATCTTGGTGAAATCGTCGATCGAGAGTTTCACGTGGCAGCTGTGTGCCATCGCGAGGAGGTGGAGCACGGCGTTGGTCGAGCCGCCGAGCGCGATCGTGACAGTGATCGCGTTCTCGAAGGCCTTCCGCGTCATGATATCGCGCGGCGTGATGTTGGCCTTGAGGAGGGCCACCGTGGCGGCGCCGGCGCGGCGGCAGTCTTCCTTTTTCTCCTCGCTGATGGCGATCTGCGCGGAGCTGTTGGGCAGGCTCATGCCGAGCGCTTCGATGGCGGATGCCATTGTATTCGCCGTATACATACCGCCGCAGGATCCGGCACCAGGAACGGAGCAAGCCTCGATTGCACGCAGGCCGGCATCATCCACTTTGCCCGCGGCGTGCTGACCGATCGCCTCGTAAACGGAGACGATGTCACACTCTTTTTTCGAGACGGGATGGATGCCGGGAAGAATCGTGCCGCCGTAGACGAAGACGCCGGGACGGTTGAGTCGCGCCATCGCCATGATGCAGCCTGGCATGTTCTTGTCGCAGCCGCCGACGGTCACGACGCCGTCGAAGCCCTCGCCGGCGGCGACGGTTTCGATCGAGTCGGCGATGACTTCGCGCGAGACGAGCGAGTAACGCATGCCGGGCGTGCCCATGCTGATGCCGTCGGAGACGGTGATGGTGCCGAAGATGATCGCCTTGCCGCCGGCGGCGTTGGCCCCCGCCTCAGCCTCAAGGGCGAGCTTGTCGATGTGCATGTTACACGGGGTCACCATGCTCCAGAGGGACGCGATGCCCACGATCGGTTTCTTGAAATCCTCCTCGGTAAAACCAACCGGGCGGAGCATCGAACGGGCGCCAGCGCGGCTGGGACCGTCGGTGACGATGGAGGAGAACTTGCGGGTGTGATCAGGGGCGGAGCTCATGGAAAAATTCCGCGGAGGAGACCAGAGCGCGCCGGCACTCGCAAGCGCGATTGCCACTGGGCTTGTGACTGGTGTGGGGCACTGCTCGCGACGACCCGCCGCGCGAACCGATTTAAAAACGGCCGCGAATGCCGAGCGTCCACACGGCGCCGTAATAGAAATTCGTGCGCAGCAGGCCGGGCTCGTTCACATAGCCGCGGATGGGCGCATTCAGAATGTTGCGCCCGCTGACAGTGACCTCGTAACGCGGGCTCAGCCTAAATCCGCCGCTCAGGTCGAACATGATGCGCTCGTATTGCCACTGGGTCTGCGTGGCGGCGATGGAAGTGATGCGCGCGGCGGCCCACGTGGTGCGGAGTTGCAGGTTGAACTTGTGATTGCTGAAACGAACCCCGCCGTTGACGGCTTTCGACACGACGTTGACGAGCGGGAGATCAGGGATCACGCGGGTGAGCGAACCGAAGGCGCTGAAGCCGCGGGCGAATCCCGGGAGGAACACGAGTTGCTGGCTGTATTCCAATTCGACGCCTTTGATTTTCCGGATGCCAGTGAGGTTGGTGGGACGCTGGAACGTGTAGCCGGAATACTCCGGATCGTCCGCATAGCCGGCCGCCTCGGGGGTAATCTGGGTGTTGTTCGTCCCCATGTTTTCCACGTTGAGCGAGTAACCGGAAACGCTGAAGGTGCCGGCGGGCTCAATCTGGTATTGGATGCCCGCGTAATATTTGTCGGACGTTTCTGGTTTAAGGTCCGGGTTCGGCATCCGCACGATGAAGTTCGTTTCGTCGACGGCGATGGCACCTGCAAGATTGTTATAGTCGGGCCGGCCGATGGACTGGTTGGCGGCGAGTTGCAGCACCAGGTTCTTCGTGAGCGAATACTTCGCACCGCCACTGAAGAACGTGTTTTCGTAGCCGCCGTAGCGGTTGCTGCGCTGAAAATTTCGATACTGATAGGTGACGTAGGGAATCGTGTTCGGCGTGTAACCGGCGGCGCGCACCACCGCGTTCGGAATGATGTCATAGATACGACCGACGGTGCGGGTGCGCTCCTGGCGCACACCGATGTTCAGACGGAGCCGGCGCCAGCGCGTGTTGAACTCAACGTAGCCGGCATCGACCTGCTCTTTTACGGCGCGCGGACTGGTGTTGAGCGTGACGAAATTGGTGAACGCGTTTTCCGTGAAATATTCGGGGTGCTGCTTGAAGAGATCGAACATCGCGGTCGTGTTCGGGATCGGCAGGTGGAGCGACGGCACGTTGTCGCCTTGCCGCGGGTCGTAGACGCGGGCGGTGTGCGCGGTCATCACCGTGCTCGGATCGAGCTGGTTCCGGGCAGGGCCGACGTAGGTCCAGGTGAGCGAGCCGGTCTTGTAGAGATCGTAGGCGGTGAGACGCGACTTGATGCCCGCCTGCACGGTGATCGGTAAACCGACGTTGAAGGTCTGCTTGGCGTCGAAATAGCCCTGCCACACCTGGCTTTGGCCGGAGCGCTCCGCGGTGCCGATGTTGTTCGGGTTGGCGTCGACGCGGTTCCAGTTTGCGAAATCACTCCATTCGGGCCCGGATACGCGGCGGATTTGCCAGTCGGTCGATTGCGAGTCGCTGCGGGTCGCGGCCCAGCTCGTCCGGGTGACGCGATTGATCGCGCCGGTCAGATACCCGCTGCGGCGATCCTCGTAGTGCGTGCGGCTGCGCGAGTAGCCGCCGCCAGCCGTGAGCGTGAGGTCGTTACTGCGAAACTCGAGCTTTGGCGTGTAGGTGATCGTGTCGTTCCACTTGTGACTGTGCCCGATGTTGGTCTCGAGGCGGGTGTTGGCGTTGGCGGTCGGAAGCGCGAGCAGGCTCGTGAGCGTCGACGACGGATCGATCTGCGCGGTGTTGGCGCGGAAGATCACCTGACGCGCGTTGATTTCGTCGTCGAAATGCGAGCCGGCAGTCCGGAGCGAGACAATGAGGCCGGGGCGGATCTTGTAGTCGAGATTGAGGCCAACCGCGGCGCGCGTGGTGATCTTTGGATTGTCGCGGAAGGTGAGGTTGTTGATCACCGGGCCCCGGCCGGGGGCGGCAGTATCGATGGTCTGCGTGAGGCCGGCTTGCTCGTTATAAAGACTGTTGTGAGAAAGGCTGAGCGCGATGCCGAAGCGTTGGCGCAACGAGTCCGCATACGTGAAAACGAAACCGGGCCGAATCTTGCGATGCTCACCATCGCCCGGGCCCGGCGTGCGGCGGAAATTCATCTCGTATTCGCTCGCGGTGAGCGTGGTGGTGAAAGTGATTTCGCGGCCTTTGCGGTCGAAGGCGTTTCTGCTTCGCATGTTCATGGTGCCGGCTGGGGCGTCGGCATCCATGCTCGCGGTCAGCGTCTTGTTGATCTCGATCGATTCGATGCTGGTGATCGAGGATTGCTCGAATTCGAACTGCCGGGTGGAACCGCCGAACGTGGCCGAGGAGGCGCTCGCCATCCGCATGCCATCGACGCTCACCGCGGCGTATTTGGGATCGAGGCCACCGAGGCGCACGGCGCGGGCATCGGCGTCGACGTAATCGATCACGACGCCGGGAAGATATTTCACGAATTCACCGATGTTGCCGCCCGTGACATCGCCAAAATTATCCGACGACACCACGCTCTTCATATTGAGCGCGGCCCGCTGCTCCATGATGGCCTTCGCGTTACCCTCGCGCTCGTTGGAGACGACAAATTTCTCGAGCTTGATCACGTCGTCGCCCGCCGGCGTTTTCGGGCGGGTGCCCGGGACAAAGGTGGCGCCTTTCAACTCGAAGTCGTGCGTCGCGGTTGCTCCCGACGGCACGGTAAGGCGCACCGTCGCGCGCTCGTAGCCGGTGTAGTTGACGGAGACGGACACCTCGCCGGCGGGGACGCCGGACAAGACATACGTGCCGTCATCACTCGAGAAAGTGGTGAGGTCGGTGCCCTCGACCGTGATCTCGGCATTGCGCACGTATTCCTGGGTGGCGGGGTTAAAGATTCGGCCGGCGACACGGCCGGAGGTGGAAGATTCGGCCGAAGCGCCGAAGCCGAGCGCCAGGTTGAATAGCCACGCGAAAAAGAAACGACCACAGAGGGATAAACGGTTTGAGGTCATAGCGAGGTAGAAGGGGAACTCGGAACGCCGAAATCCAATCGCAAATTTGCCCAATGCCGAGGCAAAGTTGTATCTGGGTGGTTACTCAATCGCGGGTCCGGTGCTACCGGTGACGATGGCCGCCCGCCTGAGCCGTCCGCGACGCGGCGTGCAGTGGCTCAAACTTTCGCGGCGTGCCTGGGAGCCCGGTCAATCGCCGACGGCTAGGGTCCTGGCTCAACTTCGTCGGAGTCGCCCCGCTCTTTGCTTGATTGCTTCTTTCCGGCGCAGTGTGGGCAACTGATGTCCGGCACGTAACGGGAATCGCGCTGCTCGGCCTCGTTCAGCGGCATCTGGCAGTTGAAACAGAGCACGGAGTTCGTCTCGCGCAACGCAGCGTCCACGCCCACGCGCCGGTCGAAGACGAAGCATTCTCCGTCGTAGTGCGCGCCGCCGCACTCCTCGAAATATTTCAAAATGCCACCGTCGAGTTGGTGCACGTTCTTGAACCCGGACAACTCCAGATACGGGCCCGCCTTTTCGCAGCGAATG
>JANPIT010000626.1:0-9558 GCA_031425115.1 Opitutaceae bacterium
CCGACGGGAAGCCTTACACCGCACAAATCACCTACGTCGCCGACCGCCCGGGTCACGACCGCCGCTACGCGATCGACTGCACGAAACTCCAGCGCGAGCTCGGCTGGAATCCGCAGGAGTCCTTCACCACCGGCATCGAAAAAACCGTCGACTGGTATCTCAAAAATCGCAGCTGGGCCGCCGACATCACCTCGAAGAAATACGCCCGCGAGCGCCTCGGCACCGCCTGAGCCCGATCCCCGATCATTTGCCCACGGAACACACAGAACACACGGAACGAGATTCGAACCTCGGCATTTTTTCTTCCGTGTATTCCGTGTGTTCCGTGGGCCACCTGCCTTGAACCCGTTCGTGTATTTCGTGTGTTTCGTGATCTCCTCTTCAGCCTATTCCTCTAAATGAATCGCAAGGGCATCATCCTCGCCGGCGGCTCCGGCACCCGGCTCTACCCGTTGACCATCGCTGTCTCCAAGCAGCTGATGCCCGTCTACGACAAGCCGATGATTTATTATCCGCTGTCCGTCCTGATGCTCGCCGGTATCCGCGAGATTCTCGTCATCTCCACGCCCACCGATTTGCCGCTCTTTCGCCGCCTGCTCGGCGACGGCGCGAACCTTGGCCTGAAACTTTCCTACGCCGAGCAACCCAGTCCCGACGGCCTCGCGCAGGCTTTCCACATCGCGGATGATGTCGGCTTTCTCAAAAACGAACCCGCCGCCCTCGTCCTTGGCGACAACCTCTTTTACGGCCACGATTTCGTGAAATCGCTCGAGCGCGCCGGGACCCGCGACGAAGGCGCGACCATTTTCGGTTATCACGTCGCCGACCCGAAAAGCTACGGCGTCGTCGAGTTTGCCCCCGACGGCCGCGTGCTCTCCCTCGAGGAGAAACCCGCGCATCCGAAATCTAACTACGCGATTCCCGGTATCTATTTCTACGATGCCGACGTCGTTCGCCGCTCCCGCACGCTCAAGCCTTCGAAACGCGGCGAACTCGAGATCACCGATCTCAATCGACTCTACCTCGAGACCACCCAGCTGCACGTCGAGCTGCTCGGCCGCGGCACCGCGTGGCTCGACACCGGCACGCACGACTCGCTGCTCGAAGCCGGCCAATTCGTTTCCGTCATCGAAAATCGCCAAGGTCTCAAGATCGCCTGTCTCGAAGAAATCGCGTGGCGCAAAGGCTGGATCGATCGCGCTGGCCTCGACGCGAACATCGCGAAGCTCGGCAAGTCCTCCTACGGTGCCTATCTGCGGCGGATCGCGGACGAGAAGGCGTAGGAGCTAAGCAGGAAGCCAGGAAACCAGGAACGAGGCAGGAGAATTAATTCAGAAGCCAGAAAGCCATGAACCAATCCACCACCAGATTCCTGGCTTCCGGGCTTCTGAATTAAGAAGTCTCTGAACGATCCAATGTGGAAATCCGAAACTCAGGAAAGGGACCCGATCCCAGAGATGAATCGTCGTCTGGTCCTCTTTTCCTGATTTCCTAAGTTCCACATTTGTCCGTCTGTATTAATCAGAGGTTCTAAATTCTGCTTCGGGATCGGCTCCTGGTTTCCTGACTTCCTGCTTCTTCCCCTTCGTCGTGCAGGTCAGCTTCATCATCCCACTCTACAACTGCCTGCCGCTGACGCAGGCCATGCTGGCCAGCCTGCAAGCCACCCTTCCGGCTGGACTGGCGTCCGAGATCATCTTCGTCGACGACGGCAGCACCGATGGCACGCGCGACTGGCTGGCCACGTTGCGCGAACCGGCGTTTCGCGTGCTGCTCAATGAGCGCAACCTCGGTTACGCCATCAGCAACAATCGCGCGGCCGCCATCGCCCGCGGCGAGTTTCTCGCGCTCCTCAATAACGACCTCGTCCTCACGCCCGGTTGGATTGAGCCGATGCTGGCCGCCCACCGAAAGCTGCGCACGCGGAGCGGCCTCATCGGCAATGTCCAAGTCGATGCCCGTTCCGGCCTCGTCGACCACGCGGGCTTGGTGGTCAATCTCACCGGAAAACCCGTGCACGACCGGCGTGCGCCCTCGCCCCTCGCCCGGCTCATTCGCCCCGTGCGCCCCGTGCCGGCCGTGACCGGGGCGTGCCTGCTGGTCGAACGCGACCTTTGGCAGCAACTGAGCGGCTTCGACGAAGGCTACGTCAACGGCGGCGAGGACATCGATCTGTGTTTCCGCGCCCGCGCCCTCGGTCGCATTAACGCGGTCGCCGTGCGCAGCGTCGTGCGGCACCACGTCAGCTCCTCCCCGGGCCGAAAGGCGCGCGATGAGGAAAATTCCTACCGCCTCGCGCAGCGCTGGCGCGCCGAGCTCGTCGCCGCCGCGGACGACGGCACCCGCACGTGGTGTCGCAGCTACCTCGGCGAGCAGTTCCGGGTCCCGCGCGCGCGCGAATTCCGCCTCGCACTCGCCGCGTGCGCCTTTCTCGCGCACCTCCGCCCGACCGCTCCCTCCGAAGCCGTGGCCGCCGTCGCCGGAGGCCTGCAAGGCGAGTTCGACCGCTGGGAAAGAATGTTTAACCGAGATCGACGGGTCGCCGGCGCCCAGGCGACCGGGAGCTGAGCGCCTTAGGCACTCCGCGCAATCTCACGCACCACGGACTGCGGCCGCTGGTTCACCGCGAGAAACATCCGGCCTACATACTCGCCGATTAGACCGAGCATCACGAGCTGCGCGCCCGAGAAAATGAGCAGCGAGGCCATGATCCAGCCCCAGCCCGATTGCGGCCCGATATCCTTCCACCACATCCAGGCGACGCCCCCGAGCGCCACCACGCCCACCACCGCGATCAGCAATCCGAATACGGTCGCGACGCGCAGGGGCAGCACCGAGAAATTGATCCAGGCGCTCAGCCATAGCCGCACCAGCCGCCGCAACGTGTAGGTGCTGGCCCCGGCCTTCCGCGCCTCATGCCGCACCGGAATCGATCCGATCTGCTGCGTCACCTGCAACAGCAGACCATCAATGTAGGGATAAGGCCCGCCGTATCCAACAACCTGTTGCGCCACGAATGCGCTCACGCAACGGAAGCTCGAGAGGTAAAACCCGTGGGGTTTATCCAGCGCCCAATCCGTCATGCGGTTGGTGAACCAACTCCCGAAATTCCGCCAGGCCGAGTGCTGCTTCTCCTCGTAATGGCCAAAGACCACATCGAGCCCACTCGTTTTGGCATGTTGCCACAACCGCACCGCTTCCGTCGGCGGGTGCTGCCCGTCGTCATCGAGATTCACCAGATAGGCGCCGCGCGCATGCCGCCAGCCCGTCAGCACCGCGTTGTGCTCGCCGTAATTGCGCGCGTGCTCGACCAGGGTGATCGGGACCTTCGCGTCCCGCACCAGCTCGCGGCACGCCCGGCTGGTCGCCTCCCCGCTGCCATCATGCACCAGCACGATCTCGTGGCCGCCATCGATTTTCAGCGCTTCGATCTCGCGCACGACCATGCCGATTGTTTCGGCACTGTGGTAGAGGGGAATGATGAAGCTGAGAGCCGGGCCTGACATCACGGACATTAGCCGCAAAAAGGCGCAGAAGTCGCAAGAACTCGTTCTGCTGTGCTGCGTTTCTTGCGCCTTCTGCGCCTCCTTGCGGCCAAATCAAATGTAATGCTCCAATTCCGTCCGGTAAAACGCCACCGTCCGCGTCAACGCCGTGCGCAAATCCGTCCGCGGTTTCCACCCCAGCTTCTTCGCGATCAGCCGGTCGTCCGCATAGTAGTCGCCGATATCGATTTTTTTCCGGTCGCCAGGAAACGCGCGCACCTCGAAGCCCCCGCTGCCATTGATTCGCACGAGAAGCTCCGCCAGTTCGAGCAACGTCACCCTCGGGGGGCCGCCCAAATTAAACACCTCACCGACGGCTTTCGGGTGCGCCGCGGAGAGCAGAAACGCTTCAACCGCGTCATCCACGTAGGTGAAATCGCGCAGCTGCTCGCCGCCCCAGACTTCGAACGGCCGCCCCTCCACGAGCCGCCGCACCCAAACTCCGACAAAGGTCTGACGCGCGTCCTTGATCCGCATCCGCGGCCCAATCGTGTTCGTCAGCCGCAACGCCGTCGCAGCGATACCGTAAACGCGCGAATACAGCAGGTGGAACGATTCGCCCGCGATCTTGTTGATCCCATTCACGTCGACCGGTCGCAACGGGTGCTGCTCGTCGACCGGCAGGTAGTCCGGCTTGCCATAGATCTGCCGCGTGCTGGCAAATACGATACGAATGGCGGGATTGTGCTGCCGGCACGCCTCGAGGATCGCGAGCTGCGCCCGGCCATTGATGTCGAGGTCGGTCTGCGGGTCCGTCATCGAGTCCATGTGACTCGTCTGCCCCGCGAGATTGAACAGAAAATCCTGTCCCCGCACCAGGCTCGGCAACCGCGGCCAATCGCGCACGTCCGCAATGTGCACCTTTACCTTGCCCGCGATGCCGTGGAGGTTGCGCCGATTGCCGCCGTATTCCGGGATGAGACTGTCCACCACCGTGACACGCGCCTCGAGCGCGACGAGCGCGCGCACCAGGTTCGAACCGATGAAACCGAGTCCGCCGGTGACCAGCACGCGCCGGCCGGAAAACGCGCGGCGGAAATTCGTGGGGTCGGGCATCGGCCCTTAGGAAACACGTCCGCCGCTGCGCGCGCCAAGGACAAAACGCGCCCTACTCCCGCGGCGTGATCGTGAAACTGAAAATTGCCACCCCGAGCGGCCGGGATTCGCCGGGCACTTGAGCAGGCGGCTGCGGCGAGCGCAGCACCAGCACGGAAGGCCCGGGAGGAACGCCGAGCACCGGCAACGGGACCTTGCCGCGTGCCTCGCGCACCACGACGACCGGCCGCGTTTCTCCGCCGGCTCGCAGGAGCATCACCGTCCGCTCGACCGCGCTCCAGCCATCCAGCGTGCACTGAATCGCCAGCGGATAGTCGTGAGGGTTGTCAAAGCGCAGCGTCGCCTCGCCACCGTTCCACGCCCAGCGCTCGCTGGTGCCCGGCACAAACTCCTCCGGATACCACCCATCCGCCAGCGACGCGCGGACGAACGCCGGGTAGCGCGTATCCACCAAAGCAAAACGCGGCGTCACGGTGCGGCGCGCGTCGGCCGGGAGCGCGATCTTGACGAGTCCGCCCTCGAGATCCCACTCGCCGCTCAGGCCAGTGTTCCGCCGCGCTTCATAGGTGTGCGTTTCAAAATACTGCGGCTTCTTCAGCAGGAAAACGTGAGCCCATAACCGCGACCACATTTCGGGGATCAGCAGGTTCACCGATTTCACATCGGCCATCGTCTCGATCCGCGAGAGTTGGCGCAGCTCACCATCGACCATCAGCGGCGGCCGGCTCATTTTCCACATGAACATCCCGCACGCGACGAGGTTGAAACCCACCACCACCACCGCGATGCCGACCACAAAAAGCCACTCGTGCAACCGGCGGCTGCGCCGCAGCGTGACCCACCAGCAAAACGCCGGCAGCAGCAGCGGATAGAAGACCGCGAAGAGCTTGTAAGCATCGTAGCTCGCGTTGGTGCCGAGGCGCGCCCCACGCGCCTGCAGGAAAATATAGCCCGCCAGCACTGGCACGGCGACGGCCACCACCGTCCACACGGCCCGGCGCCGCTGCTGGACGGCGCGCAAAAACGCCCAGCCGAGCACGCCCACCACGCCCACCGTCAACACCCAGCGCAGCCCAAAAAAATTCCACGCTCCCAAATCCGTCCCCCCCACCATCCCGAGCCACCCCTCCGCCGTCAGCGCCGGAATCCGCCAGCCGAAATCGTAGGATTGCAGCAGCGTGAATCGCTCCGCCAAACCCGCCACGCGTCCGTAAAACACCAGCGCGCAACCCGCGAGCGGCACCAGCATGACACCGATCCACCGCGCAAAGCGCCGACCCGCGCGGCGCCAGATTGCCAGTCCACCCGCATAAGTGCCCGCCGGCACGAGGCACAGCAGGATGAAAAAGTTGTAGCTGCCGAGCACCAGCCAGTAGCCCAGCCCGAGGACGATGAAGAATTTCGTCGCGCGACGGATCGTTAGCCGGCCGCGCCACAGCGCCACGCCGGACCACGTCAGCCACACTCCGGCCTGCGCCGCGAGTAGTTGACCGGGCGATACGTGCGCCACGGCATACCAGCTAATCGGGCTAATCCCGAAAAGCCCGGCGATGATCACGCTCACACCTCCGCTGTAGCCGAAAATCGCCCGCGCCGACCAAAACACCGCCGGCAGCGTGCTCGCCAGCAGCA
Source organism: Opitutaceae bacterium (assembly GCA_031425115.1). Taxonomy (GTDB): domain Bacteria; phylum Verrucomicrobiota; class Verrucomicrobiia; order Opitutales; family Opitutaceae; genus ER46. The sequence goes on from JANPIT010000626.1 coordinate 6,234, forward strand.
CCGCGACGAACAGGGTCGTCAACTCATGCGGCGCGCAGCCAAGCACGGCACCGTTCAACGCGATCAACGCGGACGGGGTGAAATGATTCAGCCGAAGCCAGTAGTCGAAAAAATTGTCCACCGACGCGATGCGCACCACCTCCGTGAGGCCGAGAAACCCTTCGCGATCGCTCCGCGCAAATTCCAGCAGCACCCGCGCGCCGGCCGCGTAGTCCGCCGCGTCGCAACTGCCCAGCGAGAGCGTCGTGAGCGAGCGAGAAGCGAACGCCACCGGCAACACCAGTAACGCGAGGCAACCCGCGAGAGTGGCCCAAACCACGCCAAAGCGACTCACGTCGATCCACGCCGCGCGCAGCCCTTGCCGCCAGAGGGCCAAGGCCAGTAGCCCCGCCGGAATCCCCTCACTCCACCACGCATAGCTTAACGCGCCTTTCAGGCCCGCGTGCGCACCGAACCACACGACCGCGGATTGGAGCGCGAGTCCGGCCGGCGCGACCAACACCGGCCAGAATCTCCGCCACGGGTGCGGCATCGCCAGCATCGCTGCGCCCGCGCCCCAAAAGAGCACGTGCAACAGCAGCGCAAAAGCGACGAGGTAGTGCTGCATGGATCAGCAGGGGGAGGGTGAGCAGGAAGCCAGGGAACCAGGAAGAAAAAGGTCGACCGAACAGCAGAGGGGTTGCTCGGACCCCGTCCCCTTTCCTGGCTTCCTGGTTTCCTGCTTCATCATCTCAGGGTTTGCGCGCCGCGCCAAAGACCGACGTGCCCCACGCCCAGCGACCACCCGCGCGCAACCACGCCTGCTCCACCGCCATCAAGCCCCCAAAGCCCGCGTCGATGAATCGTGGATACTCCTTCACATCGCTGCTATCCGCACGCGTCCGGAAAAGCTTTCGCTTCGCCCACACCACCGGAAAAGGCAGCGCATTCCAATGGGTCGTCCGTCCTTCTGCAAAGCCCGCCGCCGAGAACAACGCCGCGATCTCCGGCCGCGTGTAGCGGTGCTTTGTCTGACAGGAGTCGTCGTGGTAGGACCACATCCACATGTAGGCGGGCACGTTGATCACCACGACCCCGCCCGGCTTTAGCACGCGGAAAAACTCCGCTGCGGCGACCTCAGGGTTCTCTACCTGGCAGACCACGTCGGCCGACACGACCACGTCGAAACTCGCGTCGACAAACGGAAGCTCCGTGATCGACGCCACGCGCAGATCGACGTCCGCGCCGCATCGTCTGCGCGCGAGCTCGCACGCCAGCGGCATGAAATCGATCCCGCTGAATTTCCAATGGGGGTGCGCAGCGCGCAGCCGGAGGATAAGGCCGCCCGTCCCGCAGCCCGCGTCCAGCACGGCAGCGCCAGGCGGCACGAGCGCCAGCGCCCGATCGACGTGCGCGTGCAACGCGCGGAAATACCACATCTGGTCCTCGACCTCGGCGAGCTTCAGGTATTCGTCGGCGTTCATCGGAAAATAGTCCGCTACACCGCCAGCCCAGCGCGGGGATTTCAACGCCCATTCTCCGCCGCTGTTGCGGCGCTCAGTCCGCCGCCGGCCCGCCCACTCCCATCTTGATTGACGACTCCTTCAGACCGAAAGCGCGCAACTGATACTGCCCCGAGCCCACTCTTCGCGCGGGCTGGTCCGAGCGCAGCAGGAACCGATTCACGCCAGGCGCCAAATCCAACTCGGCCAGCGCAAGCTCCACCGGCGCGTCCTCCGTGCGCACCGTTTGCAACGGTCGATCATTGTGCAGCAATGTGACCGCTCGCGGCGAGACACCCACCAACTGCAGGCGTATCTCGGCCCGCAGTGGGCTGTCATAGGGATTGAAATACGACATCACGGCGTCGCCGTTCGCCCAGCGCACGCCGTCGTCGGTCCGCGGATGCCACCCCCGGCCGAAGGTGAAAGCCCGGCCCAGGGGCTTCGCCGGCTGCATCGTGGGATTCAGGAAAATAACCACTTGCTGCCCGCCCGTGCCCTGCAGCCGCCGCGTGTAACCGAGCGCGGCGAGTTCACTCAGAATTTTTTCCGCCCGGTCCTCGTAGCCCTTTCGATTCAGATAAAGCGCGGCAAACCCATGGTTCTCGAGTCGTCGCACCAACGTTTGCATCGGCACGTTCTCCAGATCTCGCTGCCAACGGCTGCGGGACCGAAATTTTGCGGCGCCGTAGCTGTAGCGAATCGTGTCCGTAGTGAGGAACGGCCGGAAATGCTCATAGTCCACCAGTCGATGCGGCGGGAGCACCTCCGGAAAGCCCAGCACCGGAATTTGGAAAACCATCGCTCCTTTGGGTAGAGCGGCCTCGAGCGCGCGCCCGAGTTTTACATCTGAAGCAACGTCCGCGTTCATCCGCGCATACACCTCGGCCGGCCAGCGGCGAGGGATCTGGTCGAGCAAACCAATCGCCGCCACCGCCAACGCAGCCACCAAACGCCAGTGCGCCGGCCACTGCGCGGTCACGCGCGACAACCGCACGACAAGAAAAACGAGCACCAGCGCCGACAGAAAAATTGCCGCCCGATTCGTGGCGCGGAACACCTGAAACCCCACGAAGAACGCCAGCAGATTCGTGAGACCGCCCACCGTGGCATAAGCGAGCAGCCAGCCCGCCGAGAGCATTTGCCCGGGCACGGCGCGGCGACGAAACAAGCGCAGCACCGTCGCGCTGATCAACCACACCACGCCGACGATTCCCACCAGCCCGAGATAAGGCATGTAATCTTCACCCCGCCACTCCGACCAGCGTTTGTAGCGGTCGCCAAAAAAAGCGAGCACGTCGAGCCGGTGGTATTGAGACGGGATGAACATCTCGATCGGTTTCAAGGCGTAGCGCTCGGTGCCGCCGTAATTGCGTGAGAGCAACGGCAGGCCATCCGGCTCCTGCACATGCACCCAAACCTCGGCGTTCGTAATCGCGAAGGCCGCCACCGCCACCACACCCGCTGTCAGGCCGATCGCCAGATTCACGCGACGCCGCACGCCGAACCACTGGGCGAGCAGTGCCCAGATCAAAAGCTGCCCCCAGAAGAGCAGATTGTAAGGGCTGCTGACGCCCAGCGCGATCGCGACACCGAGGCACACCACCGCGCCGCTGCTCCGCCACTCCAAGCGGCGGCTCTGCGCGATCAACCAGATCGCGAGCAGCCCCAACGGCACCGTCCACGTGAAGACGAAGGAGAAATGCGCGAGCCCGCGGTGAAACGTGTGATACGTGTAGGAAAACAAGAGCGCCCCCGCCCACGCCCATTCCCACCGGCAACGCAGCCAGCGCGCCGTGAAATAGAACGCGAGCGCCGCCGAGATCTGCGCGAAGAGCAGCCCC
>JANPIT010000627.1:0-4197 GCA_031425115.1 Opitutaceae bacterium
CGGCCGTTTCGAATGGCGGAACGAAAGCCGCGCGCGGAGCGCACGGCCCACCTTTTGGTATCCGTTCCGTCGAGGAAGAACGGGATCGACTGAATTTCTACGACTAAGGGCGCTCTTTCTCCCATCGTCTCCGGCCCGGGAGATGCGCCGGTCGCCACCGCGCCCCACTGCCGGCGCTTACGCCGTCGCCTGCCGGAGATCCGGCGCCACTTCGCACGTCACCTTCACCGGCGCCGCCACGATGCGCCCGAACATCGTGCTGAGCGCCGCACTCGAGGCGTCGCGCCCGCGTGAGATGACCACGACGTGCTCCGGCACGATGTCGTCCGTCGGATCGAACAGGTGCCAGTCGCCGCCCAGATACGCCTCGAAGCAGGCGTGAAAATCCATCGGCTGCAGCCCCGCCGCGTAGCCGCCCACGTAGCGCGCCGGAATGCTCAGCGCGCGGCAAAACGCGATCGCGAGGTGAGTGTAATCCCGGCACACGCCCTTGCGCGAAAGCCACACATCCCAAGCCGAGGTGCGCGAGTCCGACGAGCCCGGCACGTATTCAAGTTTCTGATCTATCCAAGTGCAGATCGCGCGCACCTGCTCCGCGCGGTCTTCGCTTTTGCCAAAAAGCTCCCACGCAATCTGGGAAAACCGGTCGCTCTCGCAGTAGCGGCTCGGGAGCGTGTAAGTGAGAATGCTCAGCGGCAGCCGCCCCGGGTTGTCGGCTTTCACCGCCAGCGGCGGCGGCGGGCGGTTGATCTCGACCGTGGCAGCATAGCGCAATTCGAAGGACCCAGCCGGCGCTTCGCAGCGTAAGGCGCGCCCGCCTTTACCATTTTCCACGATCTCCCGCTCCACCTCCGGCGTGCACGAGATCGTCTCGTGCAACAAACGCTGCCGCGCATCGGTGTTGGCGAGAATGTTGAACGTAAAAGCTGCCTGGTTCGTGGCGATCTGGTAACCGAGGGTGCAGCCGACAGAGAGAATCATCGAGGGCAGACCCTAAACATCACCGCGTCTCCCGCAATTGCGCAAAAAAAGCGCGGAGCCCGCAGGCGCCGCGCTTTTTTAATTCGGGTATCTGTCTGCCCGCGTAAACTTAGAACTTAAGGCTGACCTTCGTGTAGTAGGTAATCCCGTTGATTCCCAACGGGGAAGCGTTGGTCAGATAAGGAGCGGTTCCGGCGTTGTCATTGCCGTTGAAAACCACGCCGTTCGTGATGCGGGACGGAAGCGTCACCTCCGGGCGCTCATCGAAGAGATTATTCGCCCCGATCGAAAACGAGCACTGCTTCGACATCCGGTAGGTGATATCGAGATCCGAAGCCCAGCGCTCCGCGTAGCGCTGCACCAGCTGACTGTTCGCACTCACCGGATCCGTCGGAAGGGTGTAGGTGTTGAATCCCGGCGAGAGCCCCGCGACCAGAGCCGGAGACGCACTCGCGAAGTGCAGATAGTCGTAGGTCCCGAAACGCGCGGTGTGCCAGAAGAACGAGAACTTGCCGATATCGTAAGCGGCGGAGAGATGGAGCACGTTGCGCGGCTGGCCGCGCACCAGGCGGACAATCTCCGTCTGGTCGAACAACGGCGTGGTGATGCCCAACGCCGCGAGCTGCGGCGGTGTCGGCTTCGTTTTCGAAACGTTGGTGTGATTGACATTGAGACCGCCGGTCAACGTGAGCCGGTGACCCTGACCCAGCCGGAAGACGTAGCGGAGATTTGCGTCGAGCCCGCGCGTGCGGGTGTCGACCGCGTTCGTGAAATAACGTCCACCTGTCGTCCCGAACAAGCCGCGGCTGTTGAGGAAGTTTGTGATCGGCGTGCCGGTGAAGTTCGACGAAAGCCCGATGCGGTCCTCGATTTTGATCCGGTAGAAATCCACGCTACTCGTGAACGCCTCAACGGGCTGCCACGTGAGACCGACGCTCTCGTTCACGGATGTCTCCGGCTTCAGATTCGAGGCACCGAGCGCGCGCGCCACCGGATCGCTCACCGGGAACGTTTTGTTTTCGAAGGGCACACCGCTGATGAAATTCGTGGCGGTCGAGCTGAACCATTGCTGCGCAAGATGCGGCGCGTGGAAGCCCGTGCTGATCGAGCCGCGGACGGCGAAGGATTTCACGACTTCGAAACGCGTCGCGATCTTGCCCGTGGCCTTGCTTCCGAAATCGCTGTAGTCTTCGAAGCGCGCGGCGGCCGACACGAGCCACTGCTCGGTCAGCTTGTTCTCCACGTCGACGTAGACGGCTTTGGTGTCACGGGAATGTGCGCCCGAGTCACTCGGGCGGAAGCCGGAGAATACCTGCGCTTGGGGCGCACCGACCGCGCCCGCGTTCGGGCCGTCGAGAATCCGCACCCCACCGTTACTGTAAGATGAGGGGGTGCCGGGAGAAATGCGGTAGTCTTCCCACCGATACTCCGCGCCCGCGGCCACCTTGAGTGGATTGGCCAGACCGATCGCGAACTGATTGGTGAGATCGAGGTTCGTGGTGGATTGATTGAAGCGAAGGCTACCCGCGTAAAAACTCCGCGGACTCGCCGCGCCATACGTGACGTTCGCCGACTCCGCCACCGTGTAGCGGAGGTCGTTGCCGCCGAAGACTGTGCTGAGATCCCAGTTCCAACCGGCCGACTTAGTCTTGAAGCCGCCGCCAAACGAATAGTCGAACACCTCGGTTTGAATCACGGGCAGAAACCCATTGGGCCAGAGCGCGCGGACCGTCTGGTCCTGTGCCGCCCGACGCCAGGTGCCGGCGCCCTCGACGTGCTTGCGCGTCAGGCCGCCAAACCCGTAAACACTCGCTCTGCCGCTGACCGGCAATTCGGCATTGATGAAACCGCCGCGTTCCTTCGAACGTGGATCGCCGAAACGCTGGCTGAATCGATTCACGGTCGCCTCGCGCGGATCGAGCGTGCCGGCCGCAGGGCTGAGCCCGACGCCAGACCCGAAATTGCCCGAGGGAAAAACCGGGCCGGTGGCGGAAGTGCCAAAATACTGCTGGCGCGTGTCTCGACCGATGCGATTGGTGTGGCTGTGCGTGCGATCGTAAACGGTCACGAAGAGCGTGCCGCTATCACCGAGCGCCGCGCCCGCCTGCGCCGAAAGCTTCAAATCGCGGCCATCGCCCTCGCCGGTCACGCCGTAGGAGGCGTCAAAGCCCCAACCCTTCGTGCGCGCGAGCATGATGTTGATCACGCCGCCGATCGCGTCGGATCCGTATTGCGCGCTCGCGCCGTCGCGCAGCACTTCGACGCGGTCGATCGCAGAGGAGGGAATCGCGTTGAAATCGACGGATACCGCGCCGCGGCCGACGGCGCCATTGACGTTGACCAGTGCACTGGTGTGGCGGCGCTTGCCGTTCACGAGGACGAGCGTCTGGTCAGGCGCGAGTCCGCGCAGCGTCGCCGGTCGAATGTGGTCCGTGCCATCGGTCAACGAGGGACGCGGAAAATTAAATGAAGGCACCAACGCCTGCAGCATCTGCGAGGTCTCGGTGTGGCCGCCCTGCTTGAGTTCAGCGCTTGTGATGATGTCGATCGGAACCGGCGACTCGGTCACGGTGCGATCGTTGAAGCGCGTGCCGGTCGAAACGAAAGCGTCGAGCTTGATCGGTTCCTCCTTGGCCGCGGCCGGCGTGGGTGCGGTTTGCGCTTGGGTTGGAGACGCAAAAAAAGCGAGGACAGCCGAGGTCGCGGCCGTCACTCGCCGAAACGCGCCGCGAGGGGAACGCGGGCGGAGGGTGGTGGGTGTGTTCATGGTCTGGAAGTCGACGCCAGTGCGAAATGCCCCGGCGTCACCTCGGCGAGCAAAACAGGATTCGGCCCGCACGCGAGCCATGGCGCACTCCAACGCCTCCGGCTCGCCGGACGGTTTGCCTTCGGCGGGGTGCTTACTCACGGTCAGCGCATGGTCTCCGCCCGCTCGCACCTCCGCCGTGCCTTCGTTGCACTGTTGATCGCCGGCCCCTTCGCCGCCCTCTCACCCGTCCGCGCCCAACGCACCGCCGTCGAAGCGGAACGCGGCATGGTCGCCTCAGCCCACGGCCTCGCCTCCGAAGCCGGACTCGAGATGCTCAAGCGCGGCGGCAACGCCGTCGATGCCGCCGTCGCCACCGGCCTCGCGCTGACGACGGTGTATCCATTTGCCGGTAACATCGGCGGCGGCGGCTTCATGATCATCCACCTGGCGGATGCCGCCGCCCCCGG
>JANPIT010000628.1:0-6766 GCA_031425115.1 Opitutaceae bacterium
CGTCGCGCCGTGGGCGAAGTGGCGCTGAACTTTCACGCGGAATGGCTGCAGGATGAGATCGAATCGACGTCACTCACCTTCGGGCGCTACCGCACCCGTGCGGTGTCAAAAATTGGCTTCGTGCCCGAGCGCAGCTGGGTCGCGGCCGATGGCACCCGCACCACCGCGAAAGCCGGTCTTTCGTTCGACGATACGAGCCGCGATGATGGGGCCTTTTCACCCGTCGTTGAACTCGCGCGGGAATTTGGGTCGGCCGGTCTGCAGCGCGTGCACGTGAGTTACACCAAGACATCGCAGATGCCCACTTACACCGCGCTCAACTCTAGCGCGGCCGCGGGCCTTTTCCGCGGGAATCCAAACCTTGGGCGGCAGCGTAGTCACAACGTGGAGCTCGGTGCGCGCGCCGCGCTCGCAGGGTGGACCGGACAAGCGGGGCTTTTTTGGCGGCGTGATGACGCACTGGTCGATTGGACGTTTCGCCGTGGCGTAACTGCGCGCACCGCGAATGCCGTCAATGTTGACGTCGCCGGAGTCGAGTTGGTCGCGCGGCATTCATGGGCCGCATGCGATTTGGTTATTGGATACACCGCGCTGACGAAGGATGCGGATTATCGCGGAGCGACAGTGGACGCTAGTTTCTACGCGTTGAACTACGCGCGTCATCGGCTCACGGCGGCGATGACGTGGCGGTTGGGCAAGGGGATCGAACTGCGCATCGATAACGCAGCGCGTATCCAAGCGGACAATGCGTTGCGCGTGGTCGGAGGTAATCGCGCCCTGTCGACCGCCGTGGGCCTTGCCTACCGGCCCTCTGCCTGGCGCGGCGTGGAATTTTCGCTCCATGCGGACAATCTGTGGGACAGCGATTATCAGGACGTGCCAGCGGTCCCGGCGGCGGGTCGACAACTGTCCGCGGGTGTCAGTTACGCTTGGTGACGCGCGGGTTTGCGATTTGACATTCACCGCGCAAGGCAGGTGTTTGCCCGGCATGGCTGAGAATCCGTTCCTCGATCCGTCGTTTCACATTCGTTGGTCTACGCTCGCGCCGGAGCACATCGCGGACGGCATTGGTGCGGCGCTGGTTGGAGCCCAGGCGGCGGTGGATGCGATCGCGACACGCGATCTCGGGACGCTGACGTTTGAGAATTCATTTCTCGCCCTGGAGCAGGCGACCGAGGAACTCACGGCGGCGTGGGGCAAAGTCACGCACCTGCAATCCGTGGCCGACTCCCCCGCGTTGCGCGAGGCGCACAACGCCCTTTTGCCGCGCGTGTCGGCATTTTATGCCAGCATTCCGCTGAACGCGGGTTTGTGGGAGCGGCTCAAGGCGTTTGCGAGCTCGCCCGCCGCGCAGGAGGTGACGGGCGTTCGTCGCCGCTTCCTCGAGGAAACCGTGAAAGACTTTCGTCAGTCGGGTGCAGATCTTCCTCCGGAGAAGCGCGCCCGCCTCGAGGAGTTGCAGAGCGAACTGGCGCTGCGCACGCAGAAGTATGCGGAGAACGTCCTCGATGCGACGAATGCGTGGCAGCTTGTCGTGCCGGAGGCGGACGAAGCGCGGCTGGCGGGATTGCCGGCGCATGCGAAAGCGGCGGCGCGGCGCGGCGCGGAGGCCAAGGGTCTCGCGGGATGGCGTTTCACGCTGCACATGCCGTCGCTCGAGCCGTTCATGACCTATGTGGACGACGCGGGCCTGCGTCGGGAGATGTGGACCGCGTCGTCGCGCATAGGGGCGCAAGATCCGCACGACAACACGGGGTTGATCGGCCGAATCCTGGCGTTGCGCGCGGAAAAGGCATCGATTCTCGGGCAGCCACATTTCGCCGATCTCACTTTGGAGCGACGCATGGCACGCACAGGCCAACGTGCCCTCGATTTCATGGTGGACATGCAGGGACGGGCGGCGACGGCGTTTGCCCGTGAGTGCCGCGAGTTGGAAGAGTTCAAGGCGCAGCAAACGGGCGCGCCGAGGTCCCCGTTGGCCCCGTGGGAATTGGGCTATTGGGCGGAGAAATTGCGGCGCGCACGCTACGATTTCGACGAGGACGCGTTGCGGCCGTATTTTCCGATGAACGCGGTTATCGCGGGACTCTATGAATTGGTCGGGCGGGTTTTCGGACTCAAGGTCAACGAGCGGGCTGCCACGGTGGCGGAAACGTGGCATCCGGAAGTGAAGTTCTACGATTTGTTCGATCGTGCGGGACGACATCTTGGATCCTTCTACGCCGACTGGCATCCCCGCGAATCGAAACGGGGCGGCGCGTGGATGAATTATTTGATCACGGGTGGTCCGCGATCCGACGGCACTCGCGCGCCGCACCTCGGACTCATTTGCGGCAATATGACGCCGCCCGTGGATGGACGTCCCGCGCTGCTGACGCACCGGGAGGTCGAAACGATTTTCCACGAGTTTGGTCATCTCCTGCACCACCTGCTCGGCGAGGTGGAAATCAAATCGCTGAACGGAGTGAATGTGGCGTGGGATTTCGTGGAGCTGCCGTCCCAGATCATGGAGAACTGGACGTGGGAGCGCGAAAGTCTCGACCTGTTTGCTCGCCATCACGAAACCGGCGCCACGATCCCGGATGCGATTTATGCGAAAATGATCGCGGCGAAAAATTTCCGCTCTGCCGCGGTCACGATGCGGCAGGTGGCTTTTGCCAAGCTCGACCTCCTGATGCATATGCGCACGGCGGAGTTTATGGGGGACTCCGATGTGGAGCCGAAAGTGCGTGCGGTGGTGGCGGATTGCCTCATCCCGACCGAGCCCCCGTCCCCGACGATCGTGAAACGCTTCACCCATATCTTCTCGGATCCGGTGGGCTATGCGGCGGGCTACTATTCCTACAAGTGGGCCGAGGTGCTCGATGCGGACGCGTTCACGCGGTTTCGGCGGGAGGGAATTTTCAACGCGGAGGTAGGCGCCGAGTTCGTGGAGAAAGTCCTAAGCCGCGGGAATTCAGCGGATCCCGCGGAACTGTATCGCTCTTTCATGGGTCGAGACCCCGACCTCAACGCGCTCCTTCAACGCAGCGGGCTTGCCGCCAGCTGAAGGGTGCGAGCGGTCGCTCGCTTGAGCTATGCGCCGCCGTTTTCTGTTCATCTTCGTCGCCCTCGTCGTCGGCGTGGGAATCGCTGTCGCCACACTACCGTGGTGGTTGCACAGTGCTGTGCGCTCGGCGGCAGGCGCGCGGGGCCTGACATTCGCCACGTATGAACGAATCGGCTACGCGAGGTTTGCGCTGCGCGACGTCGAATTCAAACACCCCACCGTCCGCGTTACGGTAGCGCGGCTGGAGGTCGACACTCCCGTGTTGTGGGCGTGGCGCCATCTGCGGGGAAGTGACACTCCGGCCGTGGCCACCACCTGGCGGGTGGACGTGCAGGGCGGAACGGGTCCGGCGAAGCCGAATCCGAACCGCGGCTGGATGCAATTGCGCGCGCAGCTGCAGCGCATCGCCACGCAGCTCAATCGCTGGTTGCCGCGGGCCAACGTGGGTGCGGGCGTCGTTCGCTTTCCGGGGGGAGAAATTGCGGCCGACGGGGCGAAGTGGAGCGGCCGCGTTCTCGACGCGAAGGGACTGTCGTATCGTGCGCTCAAGGTCGACGCCTCGCTCTCGTTTGCAGACGCGGCCGGCGGATTGGCGCTAGAGGCCAAGACCGTGGCGGACGCTGTGGTTCCCGCCGGGATGAAAGTGGAGAGCCGCGACGCGAGTCTCGCCGCCGCTGTGAAGCTGTGGGACCAACCGGCGCGGCTGACGGCCACGTTTGGCCCACGCGGTTGGTTGCCGACGACGGCAACGTTGGATGCGAAAGAATGGGACGTCCCGGCGGAGCGCTGGAAACTCGGGGCGCTGTATGCACGCGTGCGGGGCGAGGCGCAGGTGGAGTGGCGCGACGAGCGCTTTCAGGCGGACATTTCCGCGCGTGGAGAGCCCATCGAGGGGAAGTCGGCGCCTCCGCTCGCAGTTACGCTGCGAGGCGCAGGCGATCTGACGGCCATTAAAGTTTCTGAATTGGAAGCGATCTTGCCGGGCATAACTGCGCGTCTCAGCAATCCGGTTACGATCGAGCGGGGCGGAAAAGTGCGCGAGAGCGTGGCTCAGTTTAAGTTCGACGCCGATTTGGCGAAGCAGCCCTGGTTTGCCGCGACCGGCACGGCGCGCGGTGAGGCAAGCCTGGTGTCGGGGCTCTCGGCCGCGCCCCGCGTGGAATTTTTTCTCGAGGCACGCGCTGTGCGAGCACGCGACGTCGACCTGGCAGAGATTGATGCGCGAGGACGGATGGACTGGCCGCGATTGACTGTCGCTGAGGGTGTGATTGCCGCGGGTGACGGCGAGCGACTGGCCTGGAGCGGCGGATGGGATTTTGCCGCGAAGGAAGTGCACGATGCGGTCATCGCGGGAAAAATCCGTCGCGCCTCGATCGCACGCTGGCTCCCGCAGCAACCGGAGTTTGACGTGATGGAGGTGAGCGCCCGGGCGAATGGGCCTATGGCAGAAGTGAAACACGGCGGGCGGGCGACGATCGCCAAGGTCACCGCGCGTGGAATCAATCCCTTCGGTCTCGCGCTGGAGTGGCGCGGCGTGGCGGCTGCGGTCGAGGCTTTCACCGCGGAGGCGAAGGCGGACGGCGGGCGGATCGCTCTCGAAGGAGCGACCGATCGCGACGGACTGAATCTCACGGCGCTGGATTTTTCCCAAGAAGGCACGAGCCGGCTGCAGCTCGCGGCCCCGGCGCGTTTGCAGTGGCGGCCGCAACTGCGAGTGGTGGGACTGCACCTTGCCGGCGAGACGGCTGCGTTGAAGCTGGCCGCGACCGGAGGTCAGGCGGGACAGATTGAAGTTTCTGCCCGGGAGATCCCGTCGCGCTGGCTCAGCGATTTCGTGCCCGAGATGGGGCCGCCGTGGCATTTGAATTTGTTGGCGCTGCAAGGCACGTGGGACGGCGGGCCGATGAAGTTTTCCCTGAGTGCGGGAGCCACGCTGGAAATTGGAGAGGGGCGGACTGCCGCAGTCATGACCTCGGCGCGAGGCGATCGGGACGGGATTGCGATCGAGGCGCTGCGCGCAACCGAGGGCGACGAGACCGTCGTCAACGCCGTCGGGCACGTGCCGATCACGCTCACGCCGAGTGGCTCGCCGTTTTTCCATATCGCGACGGAGGGTGCGCTGCGGGTCGATGCGACAGTGGCGCCGAATGCCGCTTTCTGGCAAAAACTCGCGGTCGTGACGGGCGTCGAGTTGCAGGAGCCCGCAGCGTCGGCGCATCTCACGGGCACGTGGCAGAGACCGGAGGGCAACGCGCAACTCAAGGCCGCGCGAATCGTGATTGATCCGAAACGCGTGGCGCGTCCGCTGCCCGTGATCGAGGCGCTGGATATCCAACTCACGGGCGATCGCGGCGGCGTCACGCTCAATACTTTTTCCGTCAACATCGAGGGTCAGCCCGTGCGCGCGAAAGGTCGCCTTCCGCTCCCGGACGGTAAATGGGGCGAACTTTTCAAGGACCCGCTGGTCGCCGCCCGCCGCGGCGCCGACTTGCGCCTGGAAGTGCCGGAGGCAGAGGTGGCGGTGTTCGCGCGTTTTCTGCCGACGGTGCTCGCGCCCAAGGGTCGGTTTGAAGCGGACCTCTCTTATCGGAACGGGGGCATCGAGGGTTTCGTGAAACTTCGGGATGCCGCGTCCCGGCCGCTCGGGCCGCTCGGTGTGTTGCAAGAAATCAGTGCCGACATCGCGCTCTCCGGGCGCAAAATGGCGCTGCGTGGCGTGACGGCGCGCAGCGGCGGCCAGCCGGTGACATTGAGTGGCACGATCGAGGTGCCGGAGAACGAGGCGCCGCGCTACGATCTGACGCTGAAGGGAGAGAATCTGCCTTTCGTGCGGCAGACGGGGCTGCTGATGCGCGGCGATCTCGATCTGAAGCTGCAGACGCCGGCAAACGCGCCGCCGCGATTGAGCGGCGCGGTGCGTTTGCGCGACAGTCTCTTTCTATCCGACGTGCGCTCCTTCCTGCCCAAAGGCGGCGGCGCAAGTGCCTCCCGTCGCCCTCCTTATTTTGCGGTGGAAGCCACGCCGGTGAACACGTGGACGCTCGCGGTTGATGTGACGGGCGATCAATTCCTGCGTTTGCGCACTCCGGTTTTCACGGGAGTGGCATCGGCCCGGTTTCGGCTGGCGGGCACGTTGGGCGAGCCGCGTGCCATCGGCGAAATCACGATTGATGAAGGCATGGTGCGGATGCCGTTCGCGGCCTTTCAAGTCACCCAGGGCTCTGTGCGACTCACGGAAGCTGACCCCTACGAAGCCGCGGTGTATTTGCGCGCGGCCGGTCGTCGCTATGGCTACGACCTCACGATGGAAATCGATGGCAACGCGTCGCAGCCCAACGTCGTTTTCACCTCGAGTCCTGCGCTGGATTCAGAGCAGGTGATGTTCATGGTCATGACGGGCACGGCGCCGAGCAGTGAGATTTCGAAAACGGCGACGCAACGGGCGGCCAACATCGGCATATTTCTCAGCCAGAGTTTACTCGGCAGTCTCGGCGCGGATGCGGCGGACGCGGATCGGCTGAGTGTTTCGACGGGAGAAAAGATTTCGCGGCAGGGGGAGGAGACCTTGGATATTGAATACAAACTTTCCGACCGGTGGACGATTACGTGGGAAAAGAATGAGTTCGACGAATACAATGCGGGCGTGAAGTGGCGCGTGTTCGGCGGGCGACGCGCGCGCGAGAGTGGGAGCAATGCGAAGAAATAAACGAGCGCTCG
>JANPIT010000629.1:0-11196 GCA_031425115.1 Opitutaceae bacterium
CGCGCGTAGTTCTCGTTCGGTTTCTCGCCGGCCTTCGTCACGCGGTTCACCCGTCCGTCGAGATACCACAGCATCGCCGGGCTCACCGCGCTCGCGCGCAGCAGATCACGGAAATTGCCCAACGCATGCGCGCGCACGACATCACGATCGTCCGCCGGCTTCAGCCATTTCGCCTCCGCCTTCGATGGGTCGATGTTGAAGTGATCACTCCAGAAATGGACCATCACTTCGAACAGCTGCCGCTCACTCAGAACCGCGCGGAGCACCGTCGCGCGGGTCAGGTCCGCCAGCAGCACTTTGTCTTTGTAGTCGTAAAGATGGGACACCCGCGCGCCCTTGTCCTTCAGCGCCGGGAAAATCTGCTGCAACGGATCGCTCGCATCGCCCTTGCGCGGAAACAACCGGCTCTCGGGATCGGTCAGGCTTTCAAATTCGTGGCGAATCACCCGCTCGCACAGCCAGTCATCCACGCCTTGCGGAGCGAGCTGCTCTTCGATGAACGCCGAGACGCCCAACTTCGCCACCCGGTGATAGTCGCCTGGCCGTGCGCCGAAGGTCAGCCGGTTAAGCGCGTGCGAAACCGGATCAAGCTCCGTCGAAATGGGCGGCGTCAGCGTCGCGGCCAGCGGTGGCGCCGTGGGCTTCCCCATCCAGCGACGCGCGCCCAGCGCGATTTCCCGCGCGTCGCCGCAGCCGCTGCCGGCCACCACAACTGCGCCCGCCCCGACGGTGATGAATTGGCGACGCGTTACCTTCACGACACGATTGGCTCCGACGCAGGGACCACGACAGCCTTGCGGCTGCCGGACAACACCAAGGCGCCAAATCCGGCGAGTAGCGTCACGGGGATCAGCACCACGGAGCCGTAAGTCGACGCGAGCACCACGCCGCCGCGAAACACCCGCCGCCAGGGTTCCTGCTCATCCCGCGCCGCGGGCAGACCCTGCCCGATTCGGAGCGCGAGTCCCGCGGTGCCAAAAAGAGCGAGGAGGATGGTCGCCACGATAATCACAAAAGATCCGAGCTTTCCCGGCGCGCTCTGCGCCACCTTCCCCAGCATGATGCCCAAAGCAAACAGCGGCACTACGCCCCCCAGCCCGACCAACGCGCATTTCACCGGCGCGGCTCCCAGTTGCTCGGCGCAGCCCGCGACCCGTCGCGGAAAAAGCCCCGCCGCCATCAGCCAACAGCCGACGAACACGATCAGCAGTCCAAGGATGACGAATACGACGGTGAAAACATCAGCGAGGTTCATGGGGCGGGGAACAGGAGAGGGACGGAAGCCAAGTGTCCGCCCCAGCGAACGCCGGGACAAGACCGGAGTGAACGCAGCCGCGCGTCGCGCGCCGCTCCGCGCCCAATCGCTCCGAGGTGGACCGGCTGCTCCGCGGGCGGTGTTTTTTTTGGGAGGGGGAACGCGCGGATCGATCCCCTTGCCGCGCGCGGAGCGCACGGCCCACCCCAAATCGACCCTCATTAAAACCACCAATCCGGCAAAGCCGGCAGCCTGCCTCCACGCTTCCAACCACCCCTCGGCCTCCGTTCTTGACAGATTACTCTATGTTGCAGAGTAATCTGCCTATGCCACAGCAACTCACCTCCGAGCAAGCCGGCGCGGTGCTGGCCGACATCGAGATGGCGCGAGTCACCATGCGCCGCGTGATTCGCGACCATCGCGGCCACTATCACCTCTGGATCTGGGGCGTGGCATGGGTGGTCATGCCGCTCACAGCGCATTTTGGCGGCGACAACGCCGCGCGCTTTTTCCCCTTCATCTGCGCGGCCGGCGGACTGCTGTCGTTCATCACTGGCTTCACGCAAGCGCGCCAGATACGCCGCCCGGCCAACGGCCGTTTCATGGCCGTGATGGCGACGGTTTGGGTTTTCGCCGCACTCTATCCCTTCGTGCTGCGCACCCCCTTCGACTCCCGGACGCTCTACGCTTTTCTCTGCCTCGTCGCCATGCAGACCTACGTGATCGCTGGTCTATGGATGGACAGCTATCTCCTTTGGCTCGGCATCATCGTCACTGTGCTGGTGCTCGCCGGCGTGTTTCTTTTTCCGGGAATTTTCTGGCTCTGGATGGCGGCGTGCGGTGGCGGATCACTGATCCTGAGCGGCTTCTACGTCCGACATTTTTGGCGCTAAAACTGCCGTGCCCCAGCTCGACGAACTTATCCATCAGCCGGTTCGACTGCGTATCATGGCCGCGCTTACCAGCCTCGAGCCCCGCGAGCAGGTGGACTTCAGTTTTCTGAAGGAGAAACTCGCGCTGACCGACGGCAACCTCGGCGCTCATCTGCGCGCACTCGAGGAGGCCAGCTACATCCTCGTGGAGAAAACCTTCGTCGAGCGGCGTCCAAAAACCTTCGTTGCCGCCAGCGCGGCCGGTCGCAAGGCCTTCACCACCCACGTCGCCGCGCTGCAGGCGATTCTGAAACCCGAATGAAACCCACCGACGCGCCGCCGTTGGTGGCTACGAGCGTGAGCGAGTGGATTCAGGCGGGCCGACCGCCCCCTCACTCGCGCGCCCACCGTGCCATGACTTCTCTCCCACCACGCACGGCCATTGGTCATGCATGACTGATTTCGCATCGCTCCTCCCGTCTTCACCGGCCCCAACTCTCGCCATGCTTCAAGTCCACCACGTAACCAAACGCTACGGCGCGCTGACCGCGCTCGATGGCGTCTCGCTCGACATCGCACGCGGCGAGTTCTTCGGTCTGCTCGGGCCCAACGGTGCGGGCAAGTCCACCCTCATGTCGCTGGTCGCCGGGCTGCGCGCCCCCGATGCGGGCACCCTCACCCTCGACGGCGTGCCGATCACCGCCGGCAATCCCGCCACGCGCTGCGCCCTCGGCCTCGTGCCGCAGCACATCGCGCTCTACACCGACCTCACCGCCGACGAGAATCTCCGCATCTTCGGCGAGCTCTACGGGCTGCGCGGCGCGGACCTCCGCTCCCGCATCGACGCAGCTCTCGAGGCCGTCCAACTCGCCGACCGCCGCCGTGAGCCGGTGAAGAACTTCTCCGGTGGCATGCAGCGGCGGCTCAACCTCGTCGCCGCCCTCCTTCATCGCCCAAAAATTCTCCTCTGCGATGAACCCACCGTCGGCGTCGATCCCCAGTCGCGCAACGCCATCTTCGAATACCTCGAGCGCCTCAACCGCGAGGGCCTGACGATCATCTACTCGACCCATTACATGGAGGAGGCCACGCGCCTCTGTTCCCGCATCGGCATCATCGATCACGGCAAACTCCACGCGCTCGGCTCACTTGACGAACTGCTCACGCAGCTGCCCTTCGATGAAGAGATCCGTTTTCCGGATACATCTGCCACCGCCGCCCTGCTCCCCCAGCTCACCGCGCATGGCGAGCTCGCTACCGCTGACGGCCAGCACCGCTTCCGGCCCCGACCCGACTTAAAACTCTCCACCTTCTTCGCCCTGACCGAGGCGCACGCTCTCCCGCCCCGCCTGTTCACGAGCCAGCGCCCCACCCTCGAGGCGCTGTTCCTCCACCTCACCGGCCGGACGCTCCGCGAGTAACCACTGTCGTCATGCATCCTCTGCTCCCCCTCCTCCGGAAGGACTTTCTGAATTTCTTCCGCAACAAGGCCGCCGTCTCGCTCACGTTCCTCGTGCCCTTCGCGATGATCTACTTGTTCGGCCAGATCTTCGGCGTGAACCGCAAGGACGCCGGCCCCAACGGCATTCCGATCGCCGTCGTCAACGCCAGCACGAACCCCGCAGCGGCCAAGCTCGTCGCGGCGCTCAAAGGCGAAAAATCCTTCCGCGTCATCACCGACACCACCAATCCCGACAAGACCCTGCGTCCGCTCACCGAAGCGGACCTCCGTCCGCAGATGCAGCAGGCCGGCGCTCCCTACCGCTTCGCCCTCGTCCTCCCCGCTGACTTGATCAGCGAGAAACAATTCGGCCTGCACCTCAAATTCCTCTCCAACCCGCGCAACGACATCGAAACGCAGACGGTGAACGGCATCCTGCAAAAAACGATTTTTTCCAACGTTCCCGAGCTCCTCGGGCAGTCGCTGCAGGCCGGCGCGAAAAAGCGGCTGGGCGAACGCCGCCTCAACCAGTTCAACGACGGCATTGCCACCGTCGTCAGCACGGCGTTCGGCGGCGACAAAGACGAGGTTCGCCGGCAGATCGACGCGGGTGATTTCGGCCTTTCCGCCCCCACGGTTGCCACGACGAAACCCGATGCCGTCACACCGGCCGCCGGCGAAAAACCAGCCGCGGCCAAGGCCGATGTCTTTTCCCAGTTCGTGCGCATCGACGCCGAACAGGTGGTCGGCGCCAAAGTGAAAAGTCCCATGGCCACCAGTCTCGTCGGCGGTTGGGCGATTCAGTTTCTGCTCTTCGCCTTGAGCGCGTCCGCCACGAGCCTCTTTCGCGAGCGCGACGCCGGAATCTTTCAGCGCCTCCTCGCCTCACCCGTCACGCGCTCGCACATTTTGTGGAGCAAATTTATCTACGGCGTGCTGCTCGGCTTGGTGCAGCTCATCGTCCTCTTCGCGGCGTCGAGCGCCCTCTACGGCATCGAGATTCTGCCGCACTTGGGCCTGCTCGCGCTCGTTTGCATCTTCGCCGCCGCCGCCTGCACGTCCTTCGGCATGTTACTCGCGGCTGTGGCTCCCTCGCCCGAAGCAGCGAGCAGCCTGGCGACGTTTCTCATCATGCTCATGAGCGCGATTGGGGGTGCTTGGTTTCCCATTACGTTCATGCCGGCGTTCATCCAGCAGTTTAGCAAATTCACCCTCGTCTACTGGTCCATGGAGGGCTTCAGCGCCGTGTTGTGGGCGGGCCAAAGCTTTCTCCAGGTTCTCCCCATCCTGGGTATTCTGGGTGCCATCACGGCCGTCGTCATGACCCTCGCGATCTGGCGCTTCAACCGCGGCAACCTCTTCGGCTGACTTCGGCCGGCTCACACTGCCGGCATCGCGTTTCCTTCACGCAAACTTCGCGGCTGACGCGCGCCCCCAAACCTGCGCCATACTGGGCGCGTGTTGTCTCCCGTTCAGGCCCCCGCCCGGTTTTCCCTGCTCACCGCCATTGGGGTGATGGTTGCGACCATCATCGCAGAGAATCTCGCGCACATCGTCGTCGCGCGCACCCTTGCCTTCTTCCTCCAATTTGGCGTTCCCCCTTGGCTCGGCGCCGGCTCGGGGCTGGAGGCGATGCTCGAGATCATTTCCAAGCTACTCGCGGTCTGGGTCGTCGTTGCGCTCTACCTGCGCCACACCGGCGAACGCTGGCCGCAAATCGGTCGGGTCGGCTTCACCCCTACGATGCTGATCGTGGCGTTTGTGCCCATCGTCATCAGCGTCCCGATCTTCGTTTCGGAAATCGACAACCTCCTCCGCGCGCTTTTGCCCGCCGACGACGGGCTTGATGCGTGGAATCTCGTGCCTGACATGGGCCGGCTGATCGGCACTTCCTGGGCCGGACTTTTCCTGGCCGTGATCATCGGACCGCTCGTGGAGGAAATCGTCTTCCGCGGCATTATTCTCCGCGGGATGCTCGGACACATGCGTCCGTGGATCGCGATCGTCGCTTCCGCGGTGCTGTTCGCCCTGATGCACTTTAATCCCGCGCAACTCCCCGTCGCCTTCGCCCTCGGCCTCGCGCTCGGTTGGATCTACGCCCGCACGCGCTCGCTCGGTCTCTGCTTCGTCGGGCACGCCGCCAACAATCTCTCCGCGTCCCTGCCGATCGACATCCCGTTCCTCGTCGACAACTACAACCACGTGCCGCCCGCGGGCACCGGGTTCTTCCACCCGTGGTGGTTCGACTCCATCGGTCTCGCGCTGTTTTGCGGAGGCCTGTGGATCATCCATCGCTGGGCTCCGGCCGGCACGTCATGGCGCGTCGTCACGCCCCCACCGCCACCGCTGCTTCCCACCGGCACAGTGCTCGCCGCCGACGGAAAAACATTTTACCCCGCGCCCCAAATCGCCGACGCTAGCCCCCAAATGTCCGCCGAACTCGCCCAACTCGTCACCTCCCTCGCCCAACGCGCCCGCGCCGCGTCCTTGGTGCTGGCGACGGCGCCGCGGGCCCAGAAGGACGCCGCTCTGGCCAAACTCGCCACGTTGCTCGAGACATCCCAGGCCGACCTCCTCGCCGCCAACGCGCGCGATCTCGCTTCGCCCGAAGCCGCCGCGCTTCCGTCGGCTACACGCGAACGCCTCACGCTCAGCGACAAGAAACTTCAGCAGCTCGCGCAATCCGTCCGCGAGGTCGCCGCGCTGCCCGATCCCGTCGGCACGCTGCTCGAAGAGATCAACCGCCCGAACGGTCTGAAGATTCGCAAGCTGCGCGTGCCCATCGGCGTCATCGGCATCATCTACGAAGCCCGGCCGAACGTGACGATCGACTGCGCCATTCTCTGCCTGAAGAGCGGCAACGCATCGATCCTCCGCGGCGGCAAGGAGTGCTTCCACACCAACCTCGCGCTCGCCGAACTCGTGCGCCAGGCGCTCATCGCCACCGGCCTGCCAGTCGACGCGGTGCAACTCGTGCCCACCACAGATCGCAGCGCGCTGAACACGCTGCTCAAGCTCGACACGTTGATCCACTGCATCATCCCGCGCGGCGGCGAAAGCCTCATCCGCTACGTCGCGGAAAACAGCACGATCCCCGTCATCAAACATTACAAGGGCGTCTGCTTTATTTACGTGGACCGCGCCGCAGATCCGGCGATGGCGGAGGCGATCACCGTCAACGCCAAGGTGTCCCGCCCTAGCGTCTGCAACGCCGCAGAACAGTTGCTCGTCCACCGCGACGTCGCCGCGACCTTCCTTCCTGCGGTCGCCCGCGCCCTCGTCGCACAGAATGTTCAACTCCGTTGCGACGCCGCCAGCGCCGCCATCCTCGCCGAGGTCAACATCCCCGCTACGCCCGCCACACCCGCGGATTACACCACGGAGTTTCTCGACACCATCATGGCGGTGCGCGTTGTCGACTCGCTCGAGAGCGCGATCGCCACAATTAATCGCGACAGTTCAAACCACAGCGACGCGATTGTGACCGCGGACGAACCGGCCGCGCGCCGTTTCCTCGCAGAGGTCGACAGCGCGACGGTCTACTGGAACGCGAGCACGCGCTTCACCGATGGCTTCGAGTTCGGCTACGGCGCCGAGATCGGCATCAGCACCGATCGCCTGCACGCCCGCGGCCCGATGGGCCTGCCGGAGCTGTGCAGTTACAAGTTTGTGATCGAGGGCAACGGGCAGGTGCGCCGGTAGGCAGCACCGCGCGTAGCGCCGTCTTGCGCTGGCCCTCCGGCCTCTTAGATTTACGTCATGCCATCGCGAGCAATGACGTCCCTCCTGCGGTTACCTAAACGCACCCGGCTCGAAATTGCCGAGAGCCTTTGGCTATCGGTCGCGGATGAGGAGCGAATGCCGGTGCCCGAATCTCACAAAAAGGTTCTGGATGCGCGGCTCGCCGACTATCGTGCCGGCAAGTCCAAGCCAATCCCTCACGCAGAAATCATGCAGCGGCTGCGAAGGGCGTGAACAGTTTGCCGGTCTTCGCGCTACCGGAGATCGAAGCCGATCTCCGAGCAGCGATGGCGCACTATGCCTGTGGCGCTCAGATGGCGCGGAGCACATTCTGGCGAAATACGAAGAGACGATACACTGGATCGCGTGGAATCCGGAAGCGTTTCCAAAAAAACACGGACCCGTGCGGCGAGCTCTCCTCAAGCAGTCTTACTACATCGTGTATTTTTTTCGAGGAGAGCACTCGGTCAGTTATTCTGGCCGTGCTCGACGGCCGGCGAGAGCCGCGAGATATCCGCAGCGTGCTGGAGAAAAGGAAGCGCCGCACGCGCAACGCTTCGCGTTCGAGCTGATTCTTTCGCGATCAATCCGAGAGATCGGGGAATGCTATGGTGGCGAATCCTAGCCACCGTCCCCGACAAACCACTCGCCTGCACGAGGCGGTCGCCTAGCGTTTGCTCATGCGAATCCCCCTCCAGTCCCCTGCGTGGGTTCTGTTCTTTGTCTCTACCTGCCTTTCTCTCGCCGCCGACCTCACGTCGCCCGGCACGAAACGCCTGATCACCGCCGAGGATCTCTGGGCCGTGAAGCGCCCCGGCGCCCTCGAGCTTTCGCCCGACGGTTCCCGCCTCGTGTTCACCGTCCAGGACTTCGATCTCGAGAAGAACACGTCACAGAAACATCTCTGGATTCTGGATACGGCGACCGGCGCCTCCCGTGCCCTTACCACCGCCGACAGCAGCGACAACACCCCTACTTGGAGCCCCGACGGCACGCGCCTCGCCTTCACTTCGAAACGCGCCGGTGATGAACAGCCTGCGCTCTACGTCATCCGCGCCGATGGCGGCGAGGCCGAGAAGTTCCTCGAGCTGCCCCTGGCGATCTCGTCGCCGCGTTGGCTCCCCGACGGCAAGCGCATCGTGTTCTCCACCCTCGTCCTCCCAAAACTCGCCACGGATCGCGAGGCGATGAAGAAGGAGCTCAAGAAACAAAAGGACAGCAAAGTCAGCGCGAAGGTGTCGGAGGATGGGTTCGTCCGCTTCTTCGATACGTGGCGTCTCGATGGACAGGCGCGCCGCCTCATGACCGTCGATCTCGCCACGAAGCAGACCGTCGATCTTACCCCGCGCTGGGACCGCCGCTTTCGTTTCAACGACGAACCCGAGTTCGACGTTTCACCCGATGGGAAGTGGATCGCGCTCTGCGCCGGCACGACTCCGCCGCCCTTCCGCGAGAAGGAGAACACCGACATCTACCTCGTCTCCGTCGACAATCCTGGCGCGGAATGGAGAAACCTGACTGCCGACAACCCGCAAAACGACGACGCGCCACGCTTCAGTCCCGATGGCCGAAGCGTCCTCTTCGGTCGCAGCACGCGCCCGCGCGGGCTCTCGGAATTTGCCAAGCTGATGCGCGTCGACGTCGCCACCGGCCAACTCACGCGACTCTTGAATGCCGATCTCGCGCCGCAGGACTGGCAGTGGTCGACGGATGGCAAGACGGTCTATTTCCGGGCCGAGGACCGCGCCCGCACCAAGATCTTCAAGACCACGCCGGACACCACCGGCCCCGCGGTTGAACTGGTGCGCGATGGCACCAACACCGCACTGGCCGTCGGCACTAAGCAGCTGTTCTTCCTCCAGCAAAATTTCCGCCGGTCTGACGAAGTCTATTCGCACGATCTCGTCACTGGCAGGACCGCGGTTCGGACGACGCTGAACGACGCGCTTTTCGCGCAACTAAAACTCGGCAAGGTCGAGGAACACACGTTCACCGGTGCCGGAGGCGACACGGTGCAAATGTGGATGATTTATCCGCCTGATTTCGATCCCACAAAAAAATATCCGTTGCTCCAACTCATGCATGGCGGCCCCGCCACGATGGTCAGCGATACCTGGCTACCCCGTTGGAACGCGCAGGTGTTTGTGACGCCGGGTTACGTCGCGACGTGGATCAACCGCCATGGGTCCACCGGCTTCGGCGAGAAATTTGTGGCCTCGATCGACGGCGGCTGGGGCGACAAGCCCTACGAAGACGTGATGAAAGGCACCGACTTCGCCATCGCCACATTCCCGTTTCTCGATGCCACCCGCACCGCCGCGCTCGGCGCGAGCTATGGCGGTTACCTCGCGTCATGGATTTGTGGACACACCGATCGCTTCAAAACCATCGTGTGCCACGCAGGTGTTACCGATTTCGACACCCAGTATGCCTCGGACTTCGCGCTCAGCTGGCAGGACGGCAAGATGGATGGTTCACCGTGGCGCCGCACGAAAAACTACGACGCACAGAACCCGATGAATTACGCGGGCAATTTCAAAACGCCCACCCTCGTGATCCACGGCGAACTGGACTACCGCGTGCCCGTCGCCCAAGGCCTTTCGTTCTACGCGGCCCTCCAGGCGCAGGGCGTGGCTTCACGACTCGTCTACTATCCCGACGAGAACCATTGGATCCTGAAGCCGCAAAATTCCGTGCACTGGTATGGGGAGGTCCGTGATTGGCTCGCGCGCTGGGTGGGCGACAAGGCCGGCACGCCGGGAGCTAGGCCGGCGCAGTAAACCGCGGTGAAGCGAGTTGTCTTCGAGCCGCTGGTTCGAGAACGGCGAAGAATCGCCGCAAGCAGCGTCGGCGGGACTTGGCCGCAGGGTTCCGTCGGGGTGCCACAAATCCGCCCGCCCACCGCCTGCGCCAGCGATTCAGCGATAGACTCCGCCTCGATGGCGCACGCGGTTGACGCGCACAATGCGAACCGAGTCGGCAATTTCATAAACCACGCGGTAGTCGCCCACACGGATGCGCCAATCGTTCTTGCTGCCCGTGAGTTTGCGGCAACCCGACGGGCGGGGATTCAAGGCAAGCGTTTGGAT
The DNA here is from genome assembly GCA_031425115.1 of Opitutaceae bacterium. Lineage (GTDB taxonomy): Bacteria > Verrucomicrobiota > Verrucomicrobiia > Opitutales > Opitutaceae > ER46. Next base: position 10,399 of record JANPIT010000629.1, read on the forward strand.
CACCGCAATGACCCGGTCGTGAATTTCCGCCGACAGCCGTGTGAGATCTTTTTCCGCGCTGCGCTCGAGCAGGACGCGATACATCGTCACTTGCCGCTGCGGTCAGCGAGATAGGATGCCAGCGGCCGGTAGTGGAGCGGTTTACGCCGCGCACGTTTCAACGCCGCGACATCCTCCGCGTCCTCCACGCGCTCCAACAATTCCTCATAGTCCTTGATGGCGAGAATTACGGACACGGGTTTCCCCTTGTGCGTCACGATCCCGGGTTCGAGAAATCCGGCTTTCATGTCGGTTAGCTAGTTCGGCTCGTGCATGGGCGCAAACCTGATTTCACGTTCCCGACGCGGCAGTCCGCTGCGCAATCGCCATAAACACCGCCTCGCCGGTTGCCGGCGACGCTAACGCCACTTCACCGCCCGGCGCGCCGAAGCTTGCCACCGCGTCGCGCAACGCCTCGCGCACCGAGATCGCCAGCATCAGCGGTGGCTCGCCCACCGCCTTGCTCCCGTGCACCGCGTGCGCGTTGGCCGCAAGGGGCAGCAGGGTCACGTTGAACTCTACGGGCGCGTCGCTGATCGCGGGAATTTGATACGTGCTCGCGCTGTGGGTGAGCAACCGCCCCTTCGCATCCCATTTCAATTCCTCGCTCGTGAGCCAACCCATGCCCTGCACGAAGCCACCCTCGATCTGCCCGCGATCGATCCCGGGGTTCAGCGAATCGCCTACGTCGTGCACGATGTCCACCCGGAGCACGCGGCTCATGCCGGTGTAGCCGTCGACCTCAACTTCACTCACGGC
>JANPIT010000630.1:0-2274 GCA_031425115.1 Opitutaceae bacterium
TCAGCGCGCTCACCCTCTGACGACTCAGGCGCACCCCCGCAACCTCGCGGTTGAAGCCGCGCGCGCAACGCGGCGCCGCGAACGCATTGACCCCGCGCGGATCTCCGAGACGACAACGTCCCTACCGCGGCTCGCGGAACGGCGTGCCGATCTGCCGCGACCACTCGTTGTTTCGCGTCGCAGCTTCGTCGATTTTTCGCTGCAGCTCTGGGGGCACTTTTTTGTCCCCGGCCTTCAGCACACTGTTCAACTCCGCGAGTTCCGTGCGCCGCTGCTGGGCAAACACCTCTTCCAGCATCTCCAGCGCCACCGCGTTGTTGCCGAGCGGCAGCGCTCCCGCCTTGAGCCCAGGATTCAATTTCTGGGCGAGCGCCCGCTTCCCTTCGGGCGTCAGCATGGAACGCTCTTTGAACTCTGGAAATTTTTCCTCCTGCACTACGAACGGATCCAGCTGCACCGCGTCCGAAGATCCCACCGCGGAAGGCGCGTCGGGGCCGCCCACCTGGGCGGCTTGGGCCGGCGGTGCGGCGCGCCTCCCTACCTCGGCAAGTTTAGAGGCCAACTCAGGCGAAATCGCGCGCCGGCTCTGCGGCGCACTGGCTCCGGCGCCCGGTCGGCGGGGCGGCGGCAGCTTGGGCGCTGGCCTGGAGGCCGGCCGCGGCGCGAAGATCGCCGGCAATTGCTCAGCGGGCGGCGCTGGCTTCGGCTCGACCTGGGCTGCGCTAGCACGCACGCAACACAACGTCACAGCGGAAACGAGATAGCGGAAGCGCATGGGGCATGAGGGAAGAGCTGCGCACCCAAGCCGATGTTCCTTAAATTTCCCAGTGGCTGGCACGTGAAACGTTTTCAAAAGTGCAATTTCGGCGGTCGATCTCGTGATTCTACAGCTCGACCACAACGAACGGGGAGTTCCGTATGACGTGAAACGGGTGACGCTGCGCGGCGGCCGCGACGCCGGCCATGGGACGTCACACCCGCGCCAAGTCCGCGAAGAACGACACCTCGAGATCGAGCGGCGGACCGACTTTGCGGATGGTTTTGCCCGCCATCCACGATCCGGATACAAGATAGTTCATCGCATGGGTCGGCGGACCAGACTCGCCGCGGTGCAGCTGCGAAACGACGAGTTCCACGGCCGCCGCACCGGTGTGCTCACTATTTCCATACACGCCGGCGAGGCGTTTGTAGTCCGGCAACCAATCGAGGTGCACCCAGCCGATGTCATCCGGCACCCGCCGACCTGCGGCGGCCACCCAGTCGAGCGAAGCCCGATTCGTCGCGAGAATCGCATCGGGGGCATGGCGCTTGAGCCAGGCGCGGAAACTCGCTTCGTCGGCACCTTTAATCCGGCAGATCGGCACGCGCTCCACGCCTTCGATATATTCCTGCACCGCCCAAAAACCCGCGGAGCAGCGGTGGGCCATCGCACTGTCGAACGCGTCCACCACCACCAGCCCCAAGCGCCGGTAGCCCAGCGCCAGCAACTCCCGGGCGGCCACCACCGCGCGCATGTATTGATCGTTCGCGACGTAGTGGAGCGGTGGAGACGCCAGCGGCACGCCGAGCGAGGCGGACGCAAACGGCGTCACATCGAAGGGCAGCCGGCGCCCGGGACAGAGCGGCCCCGGCACGTGTTCGATGACCAGGCCCACGATGCTCCGCGCATCCAGCATTCGGGCCAGTTGCTTGCCGCTCGCCGGATCCGTCGTGAGAAAAAACTCGTCGAGGTTATAGCCCAGGTCCATCGCGCGATTCCGCGCGCCCGTCACAAAATTCCGGTGAACCTGTCCCGCGAGCTTCGGCGTCTCGCGTGGCACCGTGTGCACATAACCGAGCGTCCCGCGATACCCCGCGTTGCGCCGGCGCACGCGCGACATCAGCAACGACACGAGCGGATTCGGCGCGTAGCCGAGCTTCTGGGCGACGGCCTGGATCCGCTGCCGGGTGGCCAACGGCAACCGCGCGTCGTTGCGCAACGCGAGCGACACCGTCGACAAATGCACGCCGACGGCATCGGCAACCATTTGCTGCGTGACGGTGGCTTTACCGATCTGGTTCAATGGCCGGAAACCTGCGAACCTCGTGCCCTCGCGCAACAGGAATTCAACGTCTTGAACTCAGCCGCGTTCGAACCAGCCTCGCGCGCGCGCGAAACCAGAACTAGCGGGGAGTCGCCGCGCGGCGCTCAGGGGTGACTTCCGTGTCGTCCGTTTCCTTGAACCAGCCGTCGAGCGCCGTGCGAAGGCGCTTCAGCGCCGCCGCGTGCTCGGC
>JANPIT010000631.1:0-2143 GCA_031425115.1 Opitutaceae bacterium
TCGCCGGCGATGGTTACGTCGAGCTCGTTCGCGTTGGTCCAATCCGTTTGGATACACTCGCCTGGTTCGTGCACTTGGGCGAAGAACACCTCCTTGGGCGGCCCGTGCCGGTGCAGCCAGTCGGTCGTGCGCCGCTGGAACGTGCGCAGCGCCCGGCCGTCGAGCTTGCCCGGATGCGCCGCCAGCAAGTGCTCGAAGAGCGCCTTGGCCTCCACTTCCGGGCTCTCTTCGAGCCAGCGCTCGGTCTCCGGCCAGATCGCCGCCAGCGGATCTTCGCGCGTGCGCCACGTGTGCGGCTTGCGCAGCTCGGCAGGTCGGAGGCCCGTGCGCAGGTAGCGCCGCGCCGTTTTGCGGTCCATGCCCGCTTTCATCGCGGCGTGACCAGTCACGCCGCTCGATTGATACTCATTCATTAGTCGTCGGTATTGCTGCTCGGTAATCATGGACCTGCGAAAAGGTCCGAGCTTACCGCCGTCGCAGACCGACGAGCGCTTAAAATGCCACCGTTAAGAACGGGGCGTTTTAATTGTCGTCGTGGGGCGGTCTAATTGTCGCTGGGGGAGCCCTCGTTTAGCAAGGATGGCCCTCGCCTCAGTGGAAAAGCACGCAGCGGAATTTCGCACCAGTTTGGCCCACGTATTCTGAATGGCAGAATCAGCGCGTTGCGCCGCTTTTCCCTTCGCACGGTAAGCCTCCCGACTGCGATCGATCGCGTCCCGGTCTAACTCCCGAAGGCGAGATACACCGGCTAGCGAACAGACCTGCCGCAATGAGCGGACGTAGGTAAGCACGCTGATTGGCCTCGGAGGAGATTCCATGCTCGCAGCGGCCTTCTCGTAGGCCTCGCAAAACTCGCCGATAGTAGGCGACGCGGGAAGCCTTGCCCTCCCTGCATCAACCGCACCCCAACCCTCCCGCAAAAGCCTCCCAGACAGGCCTAGCGCCTCTTCTGCGGCCTTTTCCTTATCGGAGGTATGCATGCGGACCCGCTTCGTAACACCTGCATGCCTAAGACGGACATAAAACTCAGGGATTTCTACCGTGGAGCCGGTTTTATCCTGATAACTGTTTCGGAAAAGGCGGCTTCGCCAGTAGGCGAGCGTCCCTTCTCCGCTCCTGATCCGCACCCTGTGAGGGGGCTTGTCGTTTACTTGACACGTTTCGGGGTTGCGTCCCGTTGATATAGGTTGTGGTTCGTTGTCTTCATTCATATTATTTCTCCTCTGAAAAGTCGAGAATTCGGCTATTCATAGCATTCTACCACAACCATCCAAAACTGTATATAGGACGGACTGAAAATCCTTGTGTCCCCGGTTCGATTCCGGGACTTGCCACCATTTTAAGAGGCTCCGATGCGCCAGTTTGCAAAGCCCACGGATTTATCGGCGAAGGCCTCGCCCCCGTAACTGTTTTTTCCCTCGTGCGCCACGTGGCCGCTGGCCGACACCGCGTTCACCTCGTAATTGGCGGGGTAAACCACGGGTTTTTCATGCTCGGTCAGCCGGCGTGCGCTCTACTGGAAAAACCCGGCCGGACATTGCTGTTCGAGCGACTCGTGCGGCCGTTCATGCGATCACCGCCGATCGGCTCGCCGGTTCGCGCGAGACGATTCTGATCGAGTTCTACGAACGCACGCTGGCGAACCAGCCGACGGGCGTGGGCAGTTTCATAGAAGACGAATTGCTCACCGACTCCGGTTATTGCGAGAGCATCGCCGAGGCCGTGGAAGAACGCGCGGGTCTCCTCGGTGAACGAGGCGAGGCCCAGCCATGGATGTTCGACATCGACCGGGAGCGCGGCAACGGCAGAGGAAGTTTCGGGGCTCATGCGCGGCGAAGGTTGAAGAGTTCCACGAGGCGGTTGACGAATTCGGCGGAGGGCAGGCGCGAGAAATGCACCGCCTCTATGCCTGCGACTCGTCCCCTTGTCCCCGCCAAGCCGTGACCGCGCGCGACTCGGAGGTGGTTCCCTAACGCGGCGGCTTGGCGGTGCTCTCGCGCACGATCAACTCCGTCGGGAAAATCGTCTGCGAAGGCCGGGCCGCGGATTTCCGCTCGATGCGCTGGATCAACAAACTCGCGGTGCGCGCGACCATATCCTTGATCGGCTGCGCGATCGTCGTCAGCGCCACGGGCAGGAATTC
>JANPIT010000632.1:0-10956 GCA_031425115.1 Opitutaceae bacterium
GCGTTTCAGAAAGACGGCACGATCACGGCGGCGAATGCGTCGACGATCAATGACGGCGCAGCGGCGCTCGTGTTGACGACGGCCGAGATCGCGCGCGGCAAGGGATTGAAACCGCTGGCGCGGCTGGTGGCCTTTGGCGCCCACGCGCAGGATCCACTCTGGTTCACCACCGCGCCGGTGGATGCTGCGCGAAATGTTTTGGCCGCGGCGGGGTGGTCGGTGGGCGAGGTCGATCTCTGGGAGGTGAATGAAGCGTTCGCGGTAGTGCCGATGGCCTTCATGCGCGAGTTGGAGGTCCCGCACGAGCGGGTCAATGTGCGCGGCGGAGCGATCGCGCTGGGGCATCCGATCGGGGCGAGCGGTGCGCGGATTTTGGTGACGTTGATTTCGGCGTTGCAGGAACGCGGGCTCAAGCGCGGCGTGGCCGCGATCTGCATTGGCGGCGGCGAGGGTCTCGCAGCGTGCGTCGAACTGGCCTGATTTATGAGCAAACAGTATCCCCACGCGGAGGCTGCGCTCGGCGGCTTGTTGCAAGATGGCATGACTATCGCCGCCGGCGGTTTCGGTCTCTGCGGCATTCCGGAGAATCTCATCCGCGCGCTGCGCGACAGCGGCGTGAAAGATCTCACCATCGTGGGCAACAATGCGGGCGTAGATGACTTCGGCATGGGCCTGCTCCTCCAAACCCGCCAAGTCAAAAAAGTGATGGCCTCCTACGTCGGTGAAAACAAGGAGTTCGAGCGCCAGGTGCTGGCGGGAGAATTGGAGCTCGAACTGGTCCCGCAAGGCACGTTGGCCGAGCGGCTCCGTGCGGGTGGGGCAGGAATTCCAGGCTTCTACACGCGCACGGGGTTCGGCACCAAGTTGACGGAGGGCAAGGAGACGAAACGCTTCGACGGCTACGACTACGTGCTCGAGCCGGCGATTCGCGCAGATGTGGCGCTCGTGAAAGCGTGGAGAGGCGACAAGTCGGGGAACCTCGTCTTTCGAAAGACCGCGCGGAACTTCAACCCGATGATCGCGACCTGCGGGAAACTGTGTGTGGCGGAAGTGGAGGAGCTGGTCGACGTTGGAGAACTGGACCCCGACCACATTCACACGCCGGGCATCTACGTGGATCGCATAGTGCAGGGCGCGCGCTACGAAAAGCGCATCGAGTTTCGCACCGTGCAGGGAAGCGTCATCTCGAAAAAAGAATCGGCGATTCGCGAGCTGATGGCAAAGCGTGCGGCGCAGGAATTGCGCGATGGCTACTACGTCAATCTCGGCATCGGCATTCCGACTCTGGTGGCGAATTTCATTCCCAAGGGCATGAACGTGACGCTGCAGTCTGAGAACGGGCTGCTCGGCATCGGGCCCTTTCCAACGGAGGATCAGGTGGCCCCGGACCTGATCAACGCGGGCAAGCAGACGATTACGACCATCCCAGGCTCGGCATTTTTTTCGAGCGCCGATTCCTTTGCAATGATCCGGGGCGGGCACATCGACTTATCGATCCTCGGGGCACTCGAAGTTGCCGACAATGGCGACATCGCCAATTGGATGGTCCCCGGGAAAATGGTGAAAGGCCCGGGCGGCGCCATGGACCTCGTGGCCGGCGTGAAGCGTGTGGTGGCGGTCATGGAGCACACCGCCAAGGACGGGAGCCCGAAAATTTGGCCACAGTGCACGCTGCCGATCACCGGCAAGGGTGTAGTGAGTTTGATCATCACCGATCTTTGCGTGTTCGAGGTGAAGCACGGGGGCGGGCTCCGCCTGAAGGAACTGCATCCCGGCGTGAGCGTGGATGAAGTGCGCGCCAAGACGGGCGCCCCTTTCGATCTCATATGAGCGCACTGAAGAATCGGGTCGCGTTGATTACCGGATCGACGAGCGGAATCGGTTGGGGCATCGCCACGGCGATGGCACGCGAGGGAGCCGCGATCATGTTGCACGGGCTGGGAGAGGCCGCGGTTGTGGAGCAGCTCCGCGCCTCGTTGGAAGCGACGCATCCGGTGCGCGTGGGCGTGAGCAACGCCGATCTTCGCGAGCCGGGCAGCGTGGCTGAACTCGTGCGCGAGACCGAGCGGCAGCTCGGGTCGCTCGACGTGTTGGTCAATAATGCAGGCATCCAATTCGTCGCTCCGATCGACGAGTTTCCCGAGGAGTGCTGGTCGGCAATTCAGGATGTTGTGCTCAACGCTTCCTTTCGCGCGATCAAGGCGGCGTTGCCCGGCATGAAGCGGCGCGGATGGGGGCGCATCATTAATGTGGCGTCGGCCCATGGCCTCGTGGCGTCGCCCTTCAAGAGCGCCTACATCGCCGCCAAGCATGCCCAGGTTGGCTTGACCAAAAGCGTGGCCCTTGAACTGGCAGAGACGGGAATCACGTGCAACGCGATCTGCCCCGGCTATGTGCGGACGCCCTTGGTTGAGGGCCAGATCGACGAGCAAGCCAAGGCACATGCACTGCCGCGCGAGCGGGTGATCCGCGAGGTGATCCTGGCGGCGCAACCCACGAAGCGGTTTATCGAAGTCGAGGAGATCGCAGCGCTGGCCGTATTTCTCTGCCGCGACGAAGCGCGGTCGATCACCGGCGCTGCCATCCCCATCGACGGTGGTTGGACGGCGCGATAGCGCGGCGAGCTATCCCGCGTGTGGGGTGGGCGCGACTTTGACGAACTTTCCCGTTTGGGCCGAAAGCTCGGCCGCCTCGATTACCCGGGAGGTTCGTAGCGCGTCTGCGAGGGTGGCGGGTGGCTTGGCCCGACCTTGGGTCGCGGCGATAAACCACCGCAGGAAGACTTCCCCCAAGAGGCCGCCGTAGGAGGTGGAGTCGGGTAGAGCGAACGTTTCTTGCCGGATGGCTGACTGATCTTGCAGCGGAGGCGCCTCGATCTGCAACAACGGGTCCAGACTGGGCCACGTCACGCGTCCCTGCCGGCCATTGAACGAAAGGTAGGAATCGTAGCCCTTGGCGTTGGCATAGCCCTGGCCGCTGAACGCGAGACTGTAGCTCGCGTGAAACGTGCCAATGGCGCCAGAGCGGAAGCGGAGAGAGAGGGCGGCGGTATCTTCCACGTCGATGGCCTCACCCGACGCCGTGGTGAGAAACCCCGCGACCTCCGTGACCTCATCGTCGGGAATATAGTGGAGTAAATCGAGGCAGTGGCAGCCAAGCCACAAGAGTATACCGCCGCCGGACTGTTTGCGCTGAAAGAGCCAGTGCTTGGGATTACGGAAACGGACCTGTGTCGTGAGGAAACGCGATTCCACCGAGGTGATTTGCCCGAGAGATTTGGCCTCCAGCATTTTTCGGGCAGCCACGACGCAGGGGTGAGCTCGGCGAGCATAGAGCACGGACGCGACGATGCTTTTTTTTGCGGCGGCTGCCTGTAACGAGATGATCTCCGTGGAATTCAATGCCGCGGGCTTTTCCGCCATCAGGTGAATTCCCGCCGCGATTACGCGATGCGCGATTTCGGCGGCGCGGTCGTGGCGGACGCAGACGATCGCGAACTTCAAATCGGCCTCGCCCAAGACCCGATCGAGGTCGGCCGTGGTGAGTGCCACCTTCGGTTTTCGAGCGAGTGAAGTGGCCGCCACGAGACGGGCGTCCTCATCCCAGAGAAACACCGAGGTGATCTCAGGCATGTTTTCCAGCGTCGTCAGCAGAAGAGCAGAGTGGGGATGCGAGAGCCCGAGAATGGCCGCTTTCATGGATAGTTAGTGCGCGGTGAAGCCGCCATCGACGGGGATGTTGACTTCGGTGACACATTGCGAGGCTTCGCTGAGCCGAAATACGACCGGCCCCTGGGATCGCAATCGTTGGCCATGCGACGAAGGGCATAAAAAGGTTGCTTAAGGCCCTAACTGGACTTCGGCGCGCGGTCTTTTCGGCGGTTGCTATAACATCAAATCGAGCCGGCGCCCGCGTGTTTTGATCAGCGAGGAAGGGGGCGTGGGTGGAGGTGACCTTCCGCGATGGTCTTCCCACGCTTCGCGCCGAATCACTCATTTCCCCACGCCGCCGGAAACATGGAGCGGCGGTCGGGCCTTCAGTGCGATACTTGGAGCAGCCGGTTCGGCTGCGACCATCGGATGCGGGTCAGGTAGGCCGGACTTGATTTGACCGTGCCGGCGACCGTAATCCAAGTTTCGTCCTCCGTGATCATCGCCGTATCAAAATTACCGATATCGACACCGCGCTCAGGCACCGCGATGCGTTCGGTGCGGCGGATGACGTGAAGCTTTTCGGGGTCGACCCGGGCGATGAAAAGCGGGGCCCGATGACGCGGGATATGGTCGTTGTTCGCCCCACGGCGCGTGTAGACCAGAAAGAGGCCGTCGCTGTGCGTGACCCATTTCTGATGGGTGTTATAGCTGCCGAGTTCGCTGCCGTCGTCGAACGTCCAGGCTTTGATGGGACCGAAATTCATCCCATCGTCGCTCACCGCGACATAGCCGGTCTGATCGTTGCGGATGGTCAGGTAGTAACGCCCGCGAAAGCGCGTGATCGATTTTTCGTAGAGACCGCGCGGCACCGCATGAGTCATCTCGCGGCCGATGGCGGCCAAGGTGAGTTCCCCCTGCGCGAACTGCATCCGCGCCACGGCACCGCGGAAGGCGAATTTCCATTTCGCATCCGCGACGTTCGGGGTGAGGGCGTAAAAGGGAACGAGGAGTGAACCGTCCGGTTCAATCAGCCACTGGCCATGGACGGCGTTGATGAAGTAGCGGCCATCTGGAGTGTCGGGGAACGTGAGAATCTTCCAAGGGCTCCAGGTGTCGGTTCGCGGATCGTAGGTGATCCAGGCGGTATCTCGCCGATCGCCGATGCCGCCAAAGCCCTTGCTCGTGTAGCGCACGGTGTGACCGATGCCGATGACCATTCTCGAGGGAGCATGCCAGCCGAGCGTGATGTCACATATCCCGAGATTGGCCCCACCCTCCAGCGGGCGCCATCCCAGGCCCGGATCTTCGCGCGGGGCCGACCATTTCATGCCGAGATCATCGCTCCGCAGCGTGCTGAGGCCTGAGAAAAAATCGCTGCCGATCGCTTGCTGAATAGTCATCACCACCCGCGGCGGGCCACGGTCGGCAGGAATCGCGACCGCGCGGGGCTGAAACCAGCTGCCGCCCGCCTCGAGCCCCGGTAGAATTTGACTGACCTCCATCGTGTAATCTAACGCGGGCGGCTCGCCCCCGAGTTCGTCGAGCGTCAGATTCACGACCCCCATGTGATAGCGCTGGTGCGTCGCAATTCCGTCGCAGTAATAGGCGACCATCAGGCGGCCTCCGGGAAATTCGACCGCCTCCGGGTAGCCGCAATCGGGGGCTTCCAGGACGGCCAGACGCTGCGGGATACTCCACGTGCGGCCACCGTCAGAACTCGTGCGGGCATCGATGCCCCAGTCGCCCGGCGTGCGATTACCATAAGTGAGCAGGATCCGGCCGTCGCTCAGCTTGAGGAGATGCGCGGCGGAAACCGGTTTGACGTCCAGGATGTTCACAGAATGCCACGTTAACGCATCGTCATCGGACGCGAAGATTTCGAGATCGAGATGTTCAAAGCGGCGGCTGGCAGCCAACCAGCGTCCCTTTCCGAGATGGAGCAGGGCGGCCTCGACGTGCCGATCCTTGGCGATGGGCGTAAAGGTATTCCAACTGCGGCCGCCGTCCTGGCTGCGTGCAACGTAGATGTTGCCCGTTCTCGGCCGCTTGAACGCGTAGTTGCCGGCCACCAGATCGCCGTTGGCGGCGAGTTGAATGTCTCCAAATGGCACGTGCCAGCTCAGCCCTTCGACAGCCGGCATCACGACGCCCAATTGCTCCCAGCTCTTGCCGCCATCGCGCGAAATCGCTCCGACCGTTGGCAGGGTCTGACTCGTGGGATTGCGTCGCGGCGCTATATTATCCCAGCCGCTACAGAGCACGACGAGATGGCCCTCGGCGTTGAGCCCGACTCCGTGATTCATCCGCACCGTTGCCGGAGCGTGCTGGGTCACGGTGCTCAGGTATTTCCAAAACCGTCCATCCGCGCTGGCCCAGCATTCCACGTCGCCTTCCGTGAAACCGTGATTTGCTTGGTTGAACACGATGGCGACGAGCGAACCGTCGGGCAGCTTGGTGATGTTCGGCCAGGCGCAGACGTTGTCGATCGCGACCAGGCGCCGCGGAAAACCAGCCGCCTGTAATGCGGGCGGCGACTTTGCGGCGAGCCCCGGAGGCGTCAGCGAGCGAGTCGGAATTTCTTGTGCTGAAACAATCGAGACGAACAGCGCGGCTACGAACGAGGGGCAGAGCGAATTTGATACTTGGCGCAGCGAACTTCGAGTTAGTTTCATAATATGAGTGAGCGGCCGGATGAAGGTAGGATGGGAAGAGTCCGGCGGCGATGCGAAGCGGGGCGGATGTCACCTGGGCCGCTCAACGGCGGGTCGCGCCGTCGCGCAGATACACGCGCGCGTCACCATCCGCCGCTGCCAGCGCGGCGAGGTTGAAACGCAGCGTTTCCGCCGCCGCCTCAAGCGAACAGAGTCGTGCCGGCTGGCCTTCGATCTGGTCGAAAAACGCATTGGCCTGATTCACGAAGTGCGTGTCGCGTTCAGGCACGGGCGCGTCATGCCACACCCAGTCCGTGGCGCCCGCCGCAAAGGTGCCCCAGCGCTGGCGATGTAATTCAATTTTTACGCTCCCGCCGGCGGCGTTGAACTGCACCGTCGTTTCGTTCGGATGCTGGAAGTGGCAAAAGGTGAAGTTCACGAGGACGGGGCCGTGGCGCGAACTGAGATGCACGGTGTCTTCGACGGTGACGCCGGCGAGGCCGAGGTGCGCGCAGTCGCAAATCACACTGTCCGCCGGACCCACGACGCTTTCCACCCAATTGGCGACGTGGGTCAGGGCGTCCTGGATACTGCCCCCGCCCGTCGCCCGCTCCCTGTAATAGGTTTTCGCATACGCCGGACGCAGGACATGGAAGGGCTGACCGCAGGTCGCGGTGGCGTGCAAAACGGGACCGAATTCCCCCCGGGCGATGAAATCGCGCGCAGCGATAAAAAACGGGTATACATGATACACATACGCGACGGCCACCTGCCGGCCCGAGCGCGCCCGGGCGGCCAGGAGAGCGTCGACGCCGTCGAGCGAGTGGGAGAGCGGCTTTTCAATTAGCACGTGTTTCCCCGCCGCGAGCGCCTGAGTGGCCTGCGGCACGTGTAGCGGCGCGGGAGTGCAGATGACGACGGAGTCGAATTCATCGGATGCGATTGCGACCGTCGCGTCTGCGCTGACGGGCACATGATAGGAGTCGGCCATTTTTCGCCGCAGGTGCGGGTCGGTTTCGCAGGCGGTGACGCGGCAACGCCCCGTCTGCAGAAAGCACCGTAGGTGGCGTTCGCCAATGCTGCCGCAGCCAATAATAAGGACGGAATGAAGGGGAGGCACCGAAGGGAGGGAAGGCTTCTGTTGGCGTGGAAGGACTAGGGCGTGGTGGGCCGGATCGCGGCCGACTTCGACCCAGGTGATGGGCGGACTTTCAAACGCGAGACGTTGGTTTTTCGGCTCGAGGTGAGAGCGCCACCCGCCTGGCGGTGGCTCTCGCTGTGCGGCTTGGTTTCGTCGCGAACTCCGATACCATCTGACGAAGCCCGAGACCGAGCGTGATGATGTCGGCTCCCAGCGTGAAGATCCGGGTGCCTTCCGCCACCAAGGCCGCTTTCTGCCCGTAGAGCGAAGCGGCCATGACGTGCTTTCCATGGCGGATCGCGGCAGCGGCGACGCGCTTTCGGGCCGCAACGACCTCGGGGTCGTCGACGCGGCCCAGTTTCCCGATGCGATGACTATAATCGCCCGCTCCGAAGAGGAGGGCATTGAAGCCGGGAACGGCGGCAATCTCCTCCACATTGTTGAGCCCCTGCGGTGATTCGATCTGCAAGATCACCAGGTGCTCCCGATTGCAGTGGGCGGCGTATTGCTCAAGCGGGACCTGGCAAAAAAATCCGTCAACGTTGCCCGAATCCATCGGCTTTTGCCCCAGGGGGTGGCAGCGCACCATGGCCACGATGTTGCTGGCCTCAGCCGCGTCCGCGACATGGGGAACCATGATCGCCGTGGCGCCTGCTTCGAATGGTTTGAGGTAGTCGGAGTAAGAACCCTTCTCGACGCGCACGATCGTATCCATGTCGTGGAGCTTCGCCGCGCGAACTTGATGTTCGAGATTCAGCCAGTCGTTCGGCATATGCTCGAAGCAGATCCAGACGGCGGAGGCACCGGCAAGTCCCGCGAGTTCTACGGCGCGCGGATCGATCAAATTGAGTTTGATCACGGTCGGCCGCCGGCCGGCGCGAAGCTCGCGGAGGAGACGGGAGGGGCGGAGTTTCATCAGAGGGATCATCAAGTCGAAGAGGCGTGAGGGGGATGTCGCGCCCGCGGATGCGGTGCGGCGAACGTTACACCTTTCATTCCGACTCAGTATTCACCCTTGAGGCCGATCACATACTCGATCCCGTTATCGCGATATTGCGTCGGCTGGACGTAGGAGGGAGTTCCCGGTGAATAGGTCGTGTTCCGATAGAGCGCATTCGATAGGTTCTGGCCGGAGAAGTGCAGAGTGAGCCGTTTGTGGAACCGGTATTCAATCGAACCACCGACGAGGGTCCGCGGGGCCAGGGACGTATACGTGCCGGCCGGGGTGGTCGCGTTGGCGGCGACGACCGCGTTGCGCGGACCATTGGAACTCGTGGCGTTCACCTTTATGGCAAAATTGGACCGCGCGTAGCTGACGCCATAGTTCGTGACGCGGGTGGAGTAGCCCGAAAAACTGCTGGCACCGGCGCCCGAAATCCTGAGGTCTGTGCGGTTCGCGAAGAGTCCGAGCGAGCGAGCCCAGAGGGGCAGGGTCGTCCACGGCCGGAGCGATTGCCGCCAGTTCCATTCCAAACCTTGGATGGCTGCCCTGTTGGGTGAGTTCGTCTGAGTGATGATCTGATAATCGCTGCTCAAGATATCCGCAGGAAGCCCGTATTCCTCGACGAGAGTCTGGGTGGCGGGAATCTGGACCGAAGTGAAGAACTTGCTCATCTCCTTGCGAAAACCACTGACCGAAACGGTCGCGCCTCTGTATTCGTAGGACTCCACGGTCAAATCGTAATTGTCGGCGGTCCACGGCTGCAGCCCGGTGTTGACGACTGTCACGGTGCGCGGCGCGACAGAAGGATCCGAAATGGAGGTGCCCGGCGTAATAAAGCTGAGATCCGGCCGGCCAATCGTCCCTGCGTAAGCGGCGCGGAGCACGAAACTCTCCCCCAGATTATAGCTGGCGTTCACACTGGGATAATAGCCGTGATAGTTCTTTTCGTTGAAGGCGCCGCGTTCCTTGAATTGGAGTTTGGCGAGGGCGAGTGCGTCCGTGGTGATTTGCGTCGGGCGTCCGTTGCTGCCGAGGATAACTTTGCCGGCAGAGTCCTTCACGTAGGTATTGCGGATGTCGTTCAGCGGTCCGTAGCCCTCGTCCATCGTCCGCTCGAAGCGCACGCCCGCCACGAGCCACAGTCGGTTGTTCAACGCCTTCAGATCGCCGCGCACGTAGGCGGAGGAGATGGTTTCCTCAATCTGCTTTGAGCTGTTGACGCGAGCGGTATGGGCGGCCGTCTCGTTGAGTTGAAACCAGTCCGGGTGTAGCTTATAGGCGTCGTAGACCTTGGCCGAGCTCAGCCACTGGGGTTGCCAGCCGCCGTTGAATTTCCGCCGGGCGGAATACGCCCCGGCGATGAAATCGTTGCTCCCCACCAACTGGCCCGTGGCTCCGGGCGGACGGAAATTCCACGACAGGGACTCCGTCCAGGCGTCGCGCTGAGTTTTCTCCACGGCAGCGCCAACCTTCAGGGTCAACGGGAGCCGGGTGGGAAAGGTGCGGGCGGCATTCGCGGAAAATCCGGAGACCGTGTTGTTGAATGAACTACGGGCGCTGGCGGCGGTGTTGAGGGTGAACTGCCTGGCGTCAAATGGGTCGAGCAACGCGCCGGCGCGGGACCGGACGGTAAGCTGGGGCATCGTCATGGAGGAAATGCCGTCGAGTCCCTGCGCTGAAATGATCACGTTCGGCAGGGTTGCGGCGACCGTGCCGAAGAAGCCCCGGTCGACGTCGCTGATGTTGCGGTAGGTTCGGGAAAACGAGGCGTTCCAGTCCAACTGCCAGACCTCGCCGGCATACGCCTGCTTGATCCGCGCGTTGAGCATGCGCCGGAACTGACTGAGGTTCTGGCCGCCATTGAGCCCGAGGCTGCCGACCCCGGTCGCGGCTCCCGTGGAGGTGGTTTCGGTGCCGGTGGAGCCCGCGCCAAAAGTGTAACTGAGAATGTTCTGGCGCGTGTAAGCCTGCTGGCGGGTGACGTCGAAACGCGCCTGGAGCGTGCTCCGCCCGGCTTTCCAGTCAGCGCCCAAGGCGACGATGTCCTTGGTGAAAATGTTGATGACCGAGTTGAGCGAGCCCGCGGTCTGGACAAGGCGGACACGGTCCCACGTCGGGCTGATATATTCACGATCCTGATACCGGCCGTTGTAGGCGGCATTGACGGTGAACGCCCAGGACTGGTTGAGCGGCAGGATGTAGCCGAGGTCGAATCCCGGCTGCACCGGCCGGCGGGTGGTGTTATCATCGTTTCCGGCGTAGCTCGAAAACAGGGGCGGGAGATTGTCGTGCGATCCTTTGGCCTGCAGCGTGACGAAGCTGTTGTAGCGGAATAGTGGGGTGCGGCGGATGAATCCGCTTTTCGAGATCAGGTTGATGGAACCGCCGACGGCATTGGCCGGCAAGTCGGGCGTCGGCACCTTCGTCACTTCGACCCGGTCGAGATTAACCACACTGGTGCCGCTGAAATTGTAGGCGCGGGAAACGGGATCGTTGGAGGCCATCGCTGCGCCGTCGATCATGACGACGGTGCCGCTGGAACTCATGCCGCGGAGGCCGATGCCCTCG
>JANPIT010000633.1:0-7063 GCA_031425115.1 Opitutaceae bacterium
GATGCGCGCGACCTGTTCGGTGCGCGGATTATCGGCGGTGGCCACTGCGAAGTCGGCGAACTCCTGCACGGCGCGCGTCATCAACGGTCGGTGGGTGCGCTCACGGTTTCCGCCGCAGCCAAATACGACGAGCAGCCGCCCTGGCGTGATGGCGCGCAGCATTCCCAGCGCGTTGCGCAGGGCGTCGTCGGTGTGCGCATAGTCCACCAACACGTTGAACGACTGCCCTTCATCGATCCGCTCCATGCGCCCCGGCACGCCCTTGAAGGCGCGGAGCCGCGCGAGGAACACCACGGGATCGCGCCCGATGCCCCACGCCGTGGCGACCGCCGCGAGGAGATTGCTCACATTGTAACGCCCGACCAACGGAGCATCGATCTCCATCGTCCCGCCCGGCCACACCAGGCGGAACGTCGTGCGGGTGGCGGCGAATTCGATATTGTCAGCCCGGACCTGGGCAGCGGGGCTCTCGCCGAACGTGACCACTTTCGTCGCGGCGACTTCCGCGGAGAGTTTTGCCGCGAGCTGCACGCCATACGGGTCGTCCAGGTTGACGACCGAAACTTTCGGTGGTGCACCGGTGCCGCCCGTGAACAGCCGGGTCTTGACCGCGAAATACTCCTCGAGCGTCTTGTGATAATCGAGGTGATCCCGTGTAAGATTAGTGAATACGGCGGCGCCGAATTGCAGGCCGTGCACCCTCTCCTGGTCGATCCCGTGGGAACTCACCTCCAGCACCGCGTGGCGGCAGCCCGCGTCGCGCATCTGCGCCATCATGCCGTAGATATCGAGGGCCTCGGGCGTGGTGCGAAACGAAGGCACGGTGCGCGCCCCGAGATCGTAGCTGATCGTGCCGAGCAGGCCGACGCGCTGGTCACCGTTGAGAAAATGTTTCAGCAGGTGCGTGACGGAGGTCTTGCCGTTCGTGCCGGTGACACCGATGACCGTCATCTCGCGGTCCGGAAACTTATAGTAGCGCTGCGCCACGTTCGCGAGGGCCACCCGCGCGTCCGCGACCTGGACAAACGTCACTTTGGCGGGGGGCAACGCGGGCATCCGCTCAGTCACGATCGCTACGGCCCCACGGCTGACCGCTTCGTCAATGAAACTGGCTCCGTCCGTGCGCATCCCGGGCAGCGCGAAGAACAAGGTGCCGGGCGCCACGCGACGACTGTCGATCACGAGGCCGGAGATGGGGCGATCCAGCGAGCCTTTCACGGCGAGGATCTCGCCATCGCGAAAGTAGTCGGAGAGTTTCGGGGCCATCTTGAAAATTCGGTTTGCGGCCAGGGCCTCACTGCGCGTCCGCCGCGCCGGGGCCGGTTGGGCGAAGGCCTGGATGAGCGAATAATTTTGTGCGAGGTAACCAATCACCGCCGGCCTCCTTCTGTGGCGGCGATGAGCGCGCTGCCGGGGGTGGTCGGGCGATTGAACTGAATATCGTCAAGAACAGGGATGAGGCGTTCCCCAAGGCGTTTGAACGAGGGCGCGGCCACCGTGCGGCCATACGCCACGCCGTTCGGCGCGCGGTGGTCAGCATCGTCCACAATCACGGAAATCACAACTCGCGGCTGGGCCGCGGGGAAGAAGCCGACAAATGAAGCGATATGGTGCTTCTTCGACCACTCGCCGTTGATGAACTTTTGGGAGGTGCCGGTCTTGCCTGCGACGTCGAAACCCTCGATCGAGGCCTCGACCGCGGTGCCGCCCCTGCGCGTCACACCCGTAAGCATCACCGCCACCTTCCGAGCCGTCTCCGGTGAAATCGCGCGCCCAATCGGTTGCCGCTCGAAATGGTAAAGGACATCGCCCTGCCCGTCGCGAATTTCGCGGATGACCTGCGGCCGCAACAACACACCATCGGCCGCGATCACGGACATGGCCTGGTGCATTTGCAGCACAGTCGACGAAATGGAGTGGCCCATTGGGATGATCACGATGTCGCCCGGATTCCATTTCTTGTAGGGATGGAGGATCCCGCTAACTTCCCCACCGACGGGAAACCCAAGTTTGAAGCCGAAGCCGAACGCCGTCGCATACTTGTAGAGATTTTCGGCGCCGAGCTTCAGGCCCAGTTGCGCCGCCCCGCGGTTGCTCGAGTGACTGATGATCTCACCCACCGTGAGATGGCCCATGCGATGGTCCTCGCCGGGCAATTTCAGCGTGCGGTTGTTGTAGACCACCCGCTCCACTTCGCAGTCGAAAACCGACATCGGCGTGACGAGGCCCTCCTCCAACGCCGCGGCGGCGGGCACTATTTTAAAAACAGAACCCGGGTCGTAGATATCCGCGACGGCGGCGTTCTTCATTCGCGACATCTCGCTTTCGGGGACTTCGTTGTAGGCGTTGGGGTCGAACGTCGGGTAGTTGCCCATCCCCAGGATGAAACCCGTGCGCGGATCGCTCACGACGATCGACGCCTTGAGGGGCTCGAACCTCTGCGCGATGTGCGCCAGCTCCTGCTCCACGATGTCCTGCACGATCGTGTTGATGGAAAGGAAGACATTGTAACCGTCAGACGGCGCGACCTTCCGCGTGTTGAACTGCGCGAGTTCGCGATTTCGTCCGTCGCGCTCGCCCACCCGCCAGCCGCTTTGGCCGCGCAGATAGAAGTCCGATTGAGCCTCGATCCCGGCAACCGGCTGCTGCTGCTTGTTCACGTAGCCGATAATGTGGGAGGCCAGCTGCTTGTTGGGATACGAGCGGGTATAAACGCGTTCGCCGCGGATGCCCGCGAGGTTCAGCTTTCGGATGATGGCGAATTGCTCCTCGGTGATGCCCTCCCGGAGCTTTACCCAGCGGATCTTGCGCGGGTCTTTGTCATCGACGGTCGCTTCGCCGGGCGGCGTATCCACCATCACCGGACTCAACACCGGCAACGTCAGTTCCGGTGATGCGACGGCGGGCGCCGGTGCGGGCGAGGCCCCCGGGAGGTCGAGCTTCACCATCGCCTCGACCGGTGCACCGGTCGTGACGGGATCCCGGTAACGCGGGATGAAAATCTCGCGCAGCTCCGCAAGCGGGATGCCGGTCAGGCGCGAAAAACGCGGCCACTTGACCCACTCTTTGGCGAGCAGCGCGTGCGGATCGACGCCGAGCACAATCGAGGAATGGCTCGTCGCGAGGATGGCGCCGCGCTCATCACGGATGTCACCACGCTTCGCGTGCTCGACGATGAGTTGCTGCCGGGTCTCCGAGATCGTCTTGATCAGCGCGTCGCGATCGATCACATGCAACCACACCAGCCGCACGCCCAGCGCGCCCATGCAGCCGAAGAGGCCGATGGCGAGCAGGACGATGCGGTAGGTGGAGGCGAAGCCCTTGGACATCGGCATCAGCGCTGCGCGAATTTGATGAAGACCGCCGGCTGGGGCGCCGCACGGTCGGGGCTGATCCATTCGCGGCCCGCCCGTTGCGCAAGGCGATCGGCGGTGTTTTCAGTCACGTGCTCGACATGCACTTCGTTCATCGGCACGAGACCGAGGCGCATGGACGCATTGAGCGCGCGCAGCTTATCAGGCGCCTGCTCGGTCTCGATGATGGTCTTTTTCTCGTCGATCAACCGCTCGATCCGGGCGAGCTCGCCGGCCAGCAGGCGGTTGGCGTTGGCCGTGGTGGAAATCTGGTGACGCATCCAGACCGTGCCCAGCCCGGTCGAGCCCGCGACTGCAAAGGTCACGAGCACACACAAAACGATCTGGTGCACAAAAGCCGAAGAGTTGTTTTTCATCGCAGCGGGGAAGTTGGAAGAAGGAAAGGGCTCGCAGCGCCGCGCGCTCAGAGCTTGCGCAACGCCCGCAGTTTCGCGGAACGACTGCGCGGGTTGGCGGAAATCTCGGCGTCACCGGGCGTCACCGGTTTCCGCGTGAGCGGCTCCGCCAGCTTCACCCGCAGATCCTGCGGCATGCTGTCGTTGGCGTGCTCGGGCTGACCGCAGAGCCGGCGGAAGTATTGTTTCACCGGCCGGTCTTCGAGCGAATGGAAGCTGATGACCGCGAGCACTCCGCCCCGCGCCAGCTTGGCAAACGCCGCGGGCAGGGCGCGCTCGATGGCGCCGATCTCATCGTTCACCGCGATGCGGATGCCCTGAAAGGTTCGTGTCGCAGGGTGAATCTTCGAGGTATGCCGGTCGCGCGCCGGAATCGCTTCCGCAATCACGACCGCGAGGGAAGTCGTGCGCGCCAATGCCCCGGTGCCACGCGCGGCCAGAATCGCGCGCGTGACGCGGCGCCAGTGCAGCTCTTCGCCCAAATCGCGGATGGCGCGCACCAGCATTTCCTCGGTCGCCGTTTCCAGCCAGCCGCTCGCCGGCACTCCCGTGCGCGGGTCCATGCGCATGTCGGCCGGCGCATCGTGACGAAAGGAAAAGCCGCGCGCAGCGTCGTCGAGTTGAAATGATGAAACGCCGAAATCGAAAAAAATGCCGTCGAAATTCTCACCCGGGAGATCCGCCAGCCGGCCAAAATCGCTGTCGATAAAAGTGAGCCGCTCCCCGAATTCGGCGCGCAAGGCCGCCGCCCGCTCCGCCGCGAGCGGATCGCGATCAAGCGCGACCACCTCGACGCCCGGCGCCGCCTCGAGCAGTGCGCGCGTATGCCCGCCACCACCAAAGGTGCCGTCGAGCACGCGGGCCCCGGCCCGGGGCGCCAGCAGTTCCAAGACTTCGCCCCGCATCACGGGTTCGTGACCGGGAGTCATGGTCAGCGGGAGAATCTCATCGAGCGCCGTGCCCATCGGAGGTGCTCTTGGTGCTCGTCGATTTTTTCTTGGCGACCGTGCGGAGCACGAGGCCGTCGCGCACGCGCGGAGTCGCTGCGGCGCGCGCGGTAAACGCCACGCCGTTTTCGTCGGCAACGATCCATGCGGGAAACGGCCGACGCGAAGCCGCCGAAGCAGTCAGCGCGGATTTGCGCAGCGGCACTCCGGTGGCGAGAGACTTGATTTTGACGGCACGGCGCATGGCGGACGAAAGGGTTTGGGGGGAACGCGGAAAAAGGCGGGAGTCGGGGCGGGCGGCGCGCGTTACAGGTCAAGGCGGCGCATGAGGTCGCCGAATTGCTCCCCAGCCGTCCGCGCTTCCTCCTGCTGCCAGCGCGCAGGACTGTAGATGTTGAATTTGGTCAGCGAACCGACGAGGACGGCGTCCTTCTCGATCCCTGCGTGCTTCAGCAACTCCACCGTCAACCCGGCGCGGCCGGACTTGTCGTAGGAAAAGCTCTGGGTCTGCGAAAAGAAGCGGGCCGTGAACGCCTGCGCCGCCGCGTCGCTCAGCTTCATCGCGGAGATCTTGTCGTGCAGCTTGTCCACTTCGCCCGGCGGCAAGATCGCGATGTAACCGTCCGGGTGCGGAGTCGCCAGAAACGTGTCGTCCGGTGCGTGCGCAGCCCGCCATTCCGACGGGATCGTGATCCGACCCTTGTCGTCCATCGTGTGCCTGAAAAGGCCCGTATAGACTGGTTTTCCGTGCGCCATGTGGGGAGGACGCTGGAGAAGCGCCCCAAAACGCTGCATTTCAACCCACTTTACCCCCTAATCGTCAAGCCAAGACCCCGGGAAACCCCCACAACTTATTCACTTATTCACAGTGCGATTTGCCCGTCGTCCGGACGCCGCGCCCGCGGGCATGCGCGCTTTCGCGCTTCTGGACCCGCCCAACCGCCAGGATATCCGCAAGGCCAGAGGGGCCAAACGGCCCTCGATTTACCCCGCGCGCAACGCCCCTTGATTCTGATTTCGGCGGCCAGCGGCACGGAGCAACGCGAGACGTTTCACGCTACCGCGCTCCGAAAAATGGATACGCCACAAAAACTCCGGCGGGATCTTGCGATTATGCGGAGTTGGCGGACTTCTCGCCCGAGACACCCGTGATAATCCGCGCGCCCCGTTTATAGGTGAGATACGAATAAATCCACTGCATCAGCACCGAGAAGCGGTTTCGGAAACCAACCAGAAAGATAAGGTGCACCCCCAGCCAGGCGATCCACGCGGGAAACCCGCTCAGCTGCCGGTTCGCGATGAGCGCCACTGCGGAGGAGCGTCCGATCGTAGCCATCGTGCCTTTGTCGTGATACGCAAATGCCTCGCGTCCAACCGGCGCAAATTTCTCCCCGCGCAGCTCTCGTTTGATCAGGTCGGCCACGTGCTGGCCCATCTGTATCGCGCCTTGCGCGACACCTGGCACCACGACCCCGTTCGCATCCGTCAGGCTCACCATGTCGCCCAGCGCAAACACTTCGGGATGCCCGGGCACGCTGCAATCGGGCAAGACCTTCACACGCCCACCTCGGTCGAGTTCCACCCCGAGTTGCTTCGCGATCGGCGCACCGCCCACCCCGGCGCCCCAGATGATGTTGTCCGCGCGGATCAACTGCCCGCTGGCCACCAATTCGCCCTCACGGATGGCTTCGACCCGTCGGCCGAGCTGCACTTCGACGCCTAGTTTTTGCAGTTGCGCGAGCGCGCTTTCCCGCAGGGGGGGCGGAAACGGCGAAAGGAGATGATCGCTGCCCTCGATCAAGATAACCCGGACCTTGCTGGGATCGATCGAGTCGAAATCTTTGTGCAGCACTGTGCGCGTGAGTTCGGCAAACGCGCCCGCGAGCTCCACCCCCGTGGGCCCGCCGCCCACGACCACGATCGTCATCGCCGCCTCGCGTTTCACGGGATCCTTTTCCGTCTCCGCCCGCTCGAGCGAACAGAGAATCAGTCGTCGGATCCGCAGCGCGTCGTCCAATGATTTCAAACCCGGCGCGAATTGCTCCCACTCCGCGTGTCCAAAATAACTGGTTACGCCCCCCGCCGCGAGCACCAGGTAGTCATAAGTGACTTCACCGCGCTCGTGCGTGATGCGCCGACCAGCCAGATCGATCTTCGTCACCTCGGCCATCACCACGGCGAAATTCGGCCGGTCGCCGAATATGGCGCGCACCGGCTGCGCGATGTCCACGGCCGATAATCCCGCCGTGGCGACCTGATACAGCAGCGGCTGAAACAGGTGATGGTTCTGTCGATCGATCAGCGTCACGCGGGCCAGATGCTCCGGGATGCTGCGAACAAATCGCAG
>JANPIT010000634.1:0-2759 GCA_031425115.1 Opitutaceae bacterium
GATCCGGATTCATGGGGCCGCGCGGTTGTTGCGCGGAGGCGGAGGCAGCGAATAGGAAGAACGCGAGCAGGGGCGGGAGATATTTGGGGAGCATCTTGGATGGAATGATTGCGATACAGGTAACAGTGACCACGCAAAACCCGCCTCGCTGCGGCTCTGCTCCATGGTCTTTTGTTTTGGCTATACAGAGACCTGAACCGTAGGTCAGCGCGCTTGCGCGCGCCAAACCGCGTCCGCAAGCGGACTGGCCTACAGTTACGCAGCCAAACCAAAAGACCATGGGCTCTGCTCCTCGGCAACCCGCGGATGCGTTGCCGCGCACTCCGGCCGCGGCGCAGCGCTTTCCGGCAGCGCGACGCAACGGAACCATCGAAGCGAGCGTGGTGGAATTCAGCAGGGCCGCACGTTACGGCCGGCTGTGCCCGCGCTCGCGTTGCTCGCGGAGCCGCGTGGACAAACGTTGCACAACCTCGGGATGCTCGGCCGCGACGTTGCGCGTTTCGGCGGGATCGTCGGTGAGGTTTACGAGGCGGGAGCGAAATTGCTCGGCCTTCGGGCCAGTGGCGGCGGGGGCTTTTTTCCCTGGCGGCGCGAGCGGGACGCCCTCGATCCACTTCCACGGGCCGCTGCGGATCGCGTAGACGCCGGACGCACTCTGCAAGATCAGGTCAGGCCGTAGCGGCGTTACCGCACGTGCGCCAGTGAAGGCCGGGAGAACGTTGTAGCTGTCCGGCGCGGTCGTGGTGGGATCGAGGCGCGTCTCGCCGACGATGGCGGCAAGGGTGGCGAAAATATCGACGACGCCGATCATCTCGGCGCTCACTGTGCCAGCGGGCACGCGACCGGGCCAGCGCACGAGGAACGGCACCTTGAAACCGCCTTCCCAGATGTCGTGTTTCCCGCCGCGCAGGGCGCCGTTGATCACGAGGCCGGCGTCCATCGCGATCTTGCTCGCGCCGGTTTTGCTGCCGGGATTGACGACGCCACCGTTGTCGCTCGTGAAAATCACGAGCGTGTTTTCGAGGGCGTTTTGTTTTTCGAGCGCGGCGAGAATGCGGCCGACGCTGCGGTCGAGGTCGTGAATGAAATCGCCGTAAGGGCCGGCCTTGCTCGTGCCGGCCGATTCGGCGGAGGGCGTGACGAGCTCGTGGACGGCGATGGGCGCGAAGTAGAGGAAGAACGGCGCGCGCCCGCCTGCTTGTTTCTCAAGCCACGCGACGGCGCGGTCGGCGAGGTCGCCGGTGGTTTTCGGATCGTCGCGCTCGGGCGCATCGAGCCCGAGCTTGCCCGGCGCCGGCGTGAGCGTGGCCGAGCGCAGCCCGAAGACGCGGTGGTTTTCGACGAACACACGCGTGATGTCATTGTGATTCTGCGGCACGCCGAACTGGTAGTCGAAACCCAGTTCGAGGGGGCCGGGCTTCAACTCCTTGGTGTAGTCGACGCGTGGTTCCATGCCGTATCCAAGATGCCATTTGCCGACGAAGCTGGTGGCGTAGCCGTGTTTCTTTAGCAGCGAGGCGATCGTCGGGCGCGAGGTCTCGATGAGGAGCGGGTCGAGTGTGTTCGCGACGCCGCCGTGGTTGAGCGCCGTGCGCCAGCAATACCGGCCGGTCACGAGCGCGTAGCGCGTGGGCGTGCAGACGGAGGAGGGCGTGTAGGCATTCGTGAAACGCCGACCCTCGCGCGCGAGGCGGTCGAGGTGCGGCGTGCGGATGAGTTTCGAGTCCGCACCGTAGGCACCGACGCTGCCGTAGCCAAAGTCGTCCGCGAGGATGACCACGATGTTGGGGTTGGCGGCTGGAACGGCGGCGAACGACGCGATGGGCACGGACAGCGCGCAGAGAAAAGAAAGGAGCAAAAATCGAGCGGGCGATTTCATGGGAAGATTTTTGGACACCCGAAGTGAATCAGAGCCGCGTGAGCGTCACGTGATAGGCGCCCTCGCGGTTCTCGCCGCGACGGAGCATGGCTGAGAAATCAAGGTCGCCGGCGGGAAGTGTGATGCGCTCGATCGTGACGCGGTCGGTGGCAGCGCTCACTTCGATGGTGCGCGTGATCGGGCCAGCGGTGAGTTCAAGCGCACCGGGTGCGATGGGTTTGAGCCAGCGGAACTCGACCGAGTAAGCGGCCTCCCGTTCGGCGCGGAGCAACCAGCGGCCCGCGCGAACGATTTCGCCGCTCGCTGGCTCGCGCATTTCCTGCGGGGAAAGAAACGTGGTGGGCGATTGGTCCGAGCCGATGACGATACGGGGTGGGGCGAAGTTATCGGGCCGGGTCGACGACACGTCAGCAAACCACGCATCGTAGCGGGCGCGCAGATCGCGCAAGGTGGCTGGCTCCCGGTCGGCGAGATTGGTGCGCTCCATCGGGTCCGCGATGACATCGTAGAGTTCGAACGGCGCATCGGGTGGCGGCGTCTCGCGGCCGAACCCGGTGGGATGAATGAGTTTCCAGCGCTGCGTGCGCACGGCCATGTGGTGCGCCGCAACGGGCTGGTCACCCCGGTGGGTTTGCAACACGAGCGTGCGATCGGGCCAGTCGCCTTTGCCGCCGTCGAGCAGCGGGAGCAAATTGCGGCCGTCGAGCTTGAGCGTCGCGGGAATCGGAACGGCGGCGGCGGCGAGCAAGGTGGGCATCACGTCGAGGTGGGCGGGGATGCGGTCGCTCGTGATGCCGGCCTTCACGCGCGCCGGCCAGTGCAGGAAGAACGGGGAACGGATGCCACCGTCGAAGACCTCCTGTTTCTTGCCTCGCATCGG
>JANPIT010000635.1:0-5327 GCA_031425115.1 Opitutaceae bacterium
CCGGTCGTGCATGAGTCGCTGGTGTTGGTCAGTGCTGATCACCGCGGAGGCGGCAAACTGGCGGGGCTCGACCGACGAACCGGGAAAATCGTGTGGGAACACGATCGGCCCAAGATTGCCAATTATGCGTCACCGGCAATCGTCACTGCCGCCGGGCGGACGCAGATGATCGTTGCGGGCTGCAATCGCGTCACGAGCCTGGATCCGCTGACCGGCAAATCGCTCTGGGAACTCGAAGGCTCGACAGAGGAAACGGTGGTGACGGCGGTGACCGATGGGCGGCGGGTGTTTGTCGGCGGCGGCTATCCGAAAAATCACACCGTGGCGGTCGAGGCGGATGGGTCGGCGCGCATCGCGTGGCAGAACGGCACGCGGGTTTACGTGCCGTCGATGCTGGTGCGCGAAGGCCATTTGTATGCGGTGCTGGATTCCGGCCAGGCGGTGTGTTGGAAAGCGGATACGGGCGAGGAATTGTGGCGCGAGAAGATCGACAAGGACTTCTTCGCTTCGCCGGTCATGGTGGGCAGACGCATCTACGCGACGAGCCTGGCCGGGGCGACGTCGGTGTTCGAGGCGACGCCGGCAGGCTTCAAGTCGATAAGCAAAAATCAGCTCGGCGAGGAGGCCCTGGCGTCGCCGTCGATCTGCGGCGATCGCATTTACCTGCGGCACGCGAAGAAGGGCGAACCGCGGCAGGAGTTTCTGTGGTGCATCGGCGGGAAGTGAGCAGGGCGGGCGAAGAGGCTGAGAGCCCTGTGCTGAGAGCTAAGAGATGAGAGCAGATCCACGGAAGAATCGCTCGCGATGGTGGGTCGCGGTGTTTATCGCCGGCGTCATGCTAAGTGGAATCAGCCTTGCCGCTGAGTCTGCGGTGGCCAGCGCCGCGCTCATCGCCTCGCCTGAGGCGGGCTGGCCGCAGTTTCGCGGGCCGCGGCGCGATGGGATCAGCGACGAGCGCGGCCTGCTTCAGTCGTGGCCGGACACGGGCCCGAAGGTTCTCTGGTCGGCGACGGGGGCGGGCCGCGGGTTCTCTTCGCCGATCATTGCCGATGGTCGGCTCTACGTCACGGGAGATTTCGGCGAGGAGCTACGCATTCTCGCCTTCGATCTTACGGGCAAGCCGCTCTGGAGCGCGAAAAACGGGGCGTCGTGGTTGAATCAATATCAAGGCGCGCGCGCGTCGGTGACCTACAGCGCCGGGCGCCTGTATCACGAAAATGCGCACGGGCGCATCGCGTGTTTCGAGGCGGAAAGTGGAAAAGAGCTTTGGGCGGTTAATCTGCTCGAACGCTTCCGGGGCGAGAACATCACCTGGGGGCTGAGCGAGTGCTTGTTGGTGGACGAGCGGGCGGTGTATGCGACGGCAGGTGGCCGCGATGCCTTGCTCGTGGCGCTCGACAAACGAAACGGAGAACTGCTCTGGAAAAGCGACCCCCTGTTCGAAAAGGAACCAGGCCCGGCGGAAACGGCCGGCTACGCCGCGCCCATCCTAGTCCGCTTTGCGGGGCGACGACTGCTCATCGGCTGCTCCTCGCGTCACTTGTATTGTGCTGATGCTGACACGGGAAAGATGCAGTGGCTGCAGCCCCGACCCACCTCTTACTCCGTGCTGGCGATGTCTCCAGTGCTCGTCGGCAACGCGGTGTTCATGTCCGCGCCATTTGGGCCGCCGGGCGCGCTCACGCGGCTCGTGGCGCCTGACCCGATCGACGGCAAGGTGGGCGTCGCAGCAGGGTGGACCACGGCACTCGACCCGGCGCAAGGTGGAGTCGTGCACGCGGACGGGCGCCTCTACGGTTCATATTATCCGCGGCGCGGAGGCTGGGCTGCGCTCGATGCTGCCACCGGCAACGTGCTTTACGATGCGCCCGAGATCATCAAAGGCGCTGCACTCCACGCCGACCGCCGGCTCTATACGCTATGTGAGGATGGCTGGATGCTATTGCTCGAGCCTACGGAAAAGGAATTCGCGGTGCGCGGCCGTTTCCGGCTCGCCGAGGCGCGCGACCGCAACGCGTGGGCGCACCCGGTGATTTGGGAGGGCCGGCTGTATCTCCGATATCAGGATACGCTGCGCTGTTTTGATATCCGGGCGGATAAATCGCCGTAGCCGCGCGGGTGGTCGCTGCGATTATGAATGGGCGGCGCGGTGGGTCGTCTGGCAATGATAGAGCAGGTAGCCGAGCCCCGCACCGAAACCCAGACCGTGCGCGGCGCCCCAGAGGAGACGGCCGGTGGAGCCGCGGACTTGGGCGTAGAGTTCGCCTCCGATGTAGTAGCCGATGCTGTGGCAAATCAGCAGGACGACAAAGAGGCGGAAGAAACCGCCTTGTTTCCCGAAGGCGCGTTGGAACAGCCACGTCATGCACGCAAGGCCGGCCATCGCGCCCCAGAGATCCGCGTAGTGTTTTCCCTTCAGTCCAAACCAGAAGACGCACCAGCCGACCGCGTAGAGGAAAAAGCCGGCGGCAAAGAGCAGGGGAAACCGTTTCCAGCGCCCCGGCGCGAGGACGAGTCGACTGAGGGCGAGCCCACCGAGGCCAATGTAGACCAGCGCGGTGGTCGTATACAATCCGACCGTTCCCGGAACCCACTTGAACGCCCAGATCGAATACGCGAGGGCACTGACCGCGCCAAAGCTCAGGCTGCCGTAGACGAGCGCGCCGCCGAGAGAGAGAGCCCGCGAGCCAGCGAGGGGCGTAGATGCGGTTTCGGGGGGCGTTAGTCCGAAGAATTTCATGGATTGGGGTCTTGGGCGGCGAGAGTTGGGGTGGAGGAAAGGCGGGGCAGCGGGACCCACCATGCGCAGAGCGCGAGCACGGTGACGACCGCCGCCAGCGTGTAGAAGATCATGGCATATGAGCCGGTGAGCGCGTGGCATTTCGCGAGCAGGAGGGGACCGACGGCGGACGCGATGACGGTCAACATTTGCGCCGTGCCGACGATGCGGCCGAGGTGGGCACGCCCGAATGTTTCCGCCCAAAAACTAAAAAAGATCACGATGACGAAGCCGCCCGCGAGGCCCATGACCACCGCAAATGCGTCGACATGGAACACGGTGCGAAGCGAAGGCACCGAGGTGAGGGCACCCGCCAGCAAAACCATGGTGAGCGCCATGAGCCGGTTCATGCTCCAGCGCGACGCCAGCCAGCCGCCCAGAAAATTTCCCACGAGCGACATCAATGCGCCGACCACGAGGCTGCGGTGATAAATTCCTGACGCGAAACCCTGCTCGGCGAGGATGGATTCGTTGAAGAGTCCGATGCCGGAGGCCACGAGGTTGTAGACGGAGCTGGCGAGGGCGAACACCCAGAAGGCGGGCGTGCGCAGCGCCTCACCCCACGTGAAGCCGGTGGCGGTGTCGGCGGGCGCGGGGGTGGTTTCGTTTTCCATCGCGAGGCCGCACTCTTCCGGACCGCGCCGCACCAGCAACCAGCCCAGCAACGCGAGTCCGGGGAGGAGACACCAACCGATGGCGGCCCATGCACTGCGCCAGCCTTGAGCAACGACCAGTGCGCCCACGATCGGGAAGGCGATCATGAAGCCCATACTGAGCACCACGGAATAGAATCCCATCGCGAGGTTGAGGCGGCGGCGGAACCATTGGCCGACCATCGTGAGACTCACCACCGACAACGCGCTCTGTCCCAGCCCGCGCGACAAGGTGAGCAACACGAACATGGGCACCACCGCAGTCGTCACACTCATGCCGAGCACCACTGCACCGAGCAGGGCCGAGACGATCGTGAGGATCACGCGGCTCCCGACTTGATCCTGCAGCCGGCCCACGCCGATGCAGCAGAGAGAGCCGAGCAGCGTGGCCCAGAGATTCATCTGCGCGAAGGTCACGCGGTCCAGCTGCAGATCTTTGAGGAGGGATTCCGTGATCAGGCCCAGGCCTTGAGTGCGGCCGGGCAAGGTGCCGACCATCGCGAGCGCCGCGGTCCCCATCATCACCCAACCGTAGTAGAACGGGACACGCGCCAATGCTCCGGGCAGTTTGGGCAGGGCGGCAGCAGGCTGGTTCATTGCTTCGGTATGCGGACGAATCGCGCGGAGAAAAGGTGCGCGGAAGGGCAGACGATGCGGAGTGAGACCAGGGAGGAAACGAAAAAAACATCACGTCCTAAAACGCGGTGAGTGGCGACTGCGCGCTTGCCTCGCTTTTCCGCGGGCAGCACAACCGCAGTCCAATTCTGCGCGTCGGCTTGTTTCCCGTTTTTCCCCATGACTAGCTCTTTTCTGCTCCGGTTGCTCTGGGTCGGCTCCGGTTTCGCGTTTTTCATATTGTCAGCCGTCCGCGCGGACGACTGGCCGCAGTGGCGCGGACCGCAGCGCGATGGGGTGTGGCGCGAGACGGGGATCATCGAAAAATTCGCTTCGCCCGAGCTCAAACCGGTCTGGACGGCGACGATCGGCGCGGGCTACACCGGTCCGACGGTCGCGGGCGATCGCGTCTATGTGATGGATCGCGTGACGACGCCGGAACAGCAGGAACGCGTGCTCTGCTTCGATCGCGTCACGGGCAAGCCGCTCTGGACGCACGCCTATCCCTGCGTGTATCGGGATGTTGATTACGCGCTGGGGCCGCGCGCTTCGGTGACGGTGGTGGACGGGCGCGCCTTTACGTTGGGGACGATGGGGCACGCACATTGCCTCGATGCGGTGACGGGCAAGGTGATCTGGGCGCGCGATCTCGCGACAGATTTCCAAGCGAGCATCAACGTCTGGGGCGTGACGAGTGCCCCGTTGGTGAGCGGCGAGCTCGTGATTTTCCAAATCGGCGGCCAACCCGACGCGTGTCTGGTGGCGCTGGAGGTGAAGACGGGCAAGGAGCGCTGGCGCGCGCTCGACGGGAAGGCATCGTATTCGTCGCCGCGACTCGTCCGCAGCGGCGCGCGCGACATCGTGCTCACGTGGACGGCGCAGTGGCTCGCGGCGCTCGACCCGGTGACGGGCAAAGTATTTTGGCAACACGCTTACCAGGCGAAGAAAATGATCCTTAACGTCGCGGATCCCGTGCTCGATGAAACGGGCGGGAAGGTGTTTTTATCGGCCTTCTACGACGGATCGTTTCTCCTGCGCCTGAAGTCGGACCTCAGTGCGCCGGAGGTGCTGTGGCAGCGATCCGGCGTGAGCGAACGCAAGACCGACGGGCTGCACAGTATCTTCATGACGCCCTTCATCCGCGACGGCTACGCCTACGGCATCGACAGCTATGGCGAGATGCGCTGCCTGAATCTCACGAACGGTGACCGCGTGTGGGAAGACACCTCGCTGCTCGAGAACGGCCGCTGGGCGACGGCGCATTTCGTGCAGAACGGCGA
>JANPIT010000636.1:0-6508 GCA_031425115.1 Opitutaceae bacterium
TTTCTTCTGCGCCGTCTGATTACCCCATGCCCCCCTCCGATCGCCGTTTCGTCCAGATTGCGGACGCGCTCTCCGAGCCCAACGCCTGGACCAACAACGAGTGGCTCTGCCGGCCCGATATTGTCGCCGCCGAGAAACTCCTCCTCGTCCGCGCCAACATGGATCCGATGCATTGCCATCCCTTCCACTATCACCCACACCGCGAAGAAATCATCTACGTGGTCTATGGTCGCGCCGAGCAATGGGTCGGCCAAGAGCATCGTATCCTCCGCGCCGGCGAGATGGCCCACATTCCCGCCGGCACGATTCACGCGACCTACAACCCTCACGCTGAGCCGCTCGTCTTCCTCGCCATGCTGTCCCCGGCCAAACTGCCCGACAACCTCGCCGCCGCGCCCGATCCCTTCGACGTTTCCACCCAGGAACCGTGGGCGGCGATCCGCAAAGGCATGACGGCGTGTGTTACACGTTCCTAGTTCCAATCAGAAATCTTCAAATCGGGCATCGGGCATCTTGAAACTTCCGATCCGACTTGCCCGAGATTCCAGATTCTAGCTGCCCGATTTTCAGTTTTCACGATTTCCGAAAACCCATGAAACGCCCCTTCATTCTCGCTCTCCTTATCGCGCTTGCGCTCTCCACCACGCTCTCCGCCGCAGACGCCCCACTCCGCGTTTTCATCCGCTCCGGCCCGAAGTCCCACGGTCCCGGCGCGCACGACTATCCGCGATTTCTAGCCGACTGGGTGCCGCTCCTCAACGCCCGCGGCGCCAAGGCCACAGGGGCGAATGCCTTTCCCACCGCCGAGCAACTCGCGGCCACCGACGTCCTCGTCCTCCACTCGCAGGAAGCCGGCAACATCGCCGAACCCGATCGCGCCAACCTGAACACCTTTCTCGCACGCGGCGGCGGCCTCGTCGTGATCCACGCCGCGTCCGTCGCGAAAGACACCGATTGGTATAAGACCATCATCGGCGGCTCGTGGCGCAACGGCACCACCAAGTGGCTCGAGGCGCCGATGCACCTCTACTTCACCGACCGCGCGCATCCGATCACCAGTAGCGCGTCCAACTGGTCGATGAACGACGAGATCTATTACGACATGGATATCCTGCCCGAGGCCCGCGTCCTCGCCACCGCCTACACGCCCAAGGCGATCGACACCGGCGGCCGCGGCAACAAGGAGGCGCAGGCCCGCGCCGCCGAAGCCGTCGCGCAACGCAAGGGCGTGAACATTTACGACATCCAGCCGCAGATGTGGACCTACGAGCGGACGGTCGCCGGCGGCACCAAAGGCTACCGCGCATTCGTCTCCCTGCCCGGCCACCTCTACGAAAATTTCAACCGCGCCAACTATCGCTCGATCCTCCTCCGCGGCATCGCCTGGGCTGGCCAGCGCGCGAATGTCGATGAGCTCTGCATCGCCGCCGAGCTCGGCGACGCCCTGCGTTATCCCGAGGGCGGACCGACCGCACCGGCCAAGGCTGCCGCGAAGATTGAGATGCATCCGGAGTTCACCATCGACCTCGTCGCCGCCGAGCCGCTGATCAACAAGGTCATGAACATCGACTGGGACGAGCGTGGCCGCCTCTGGGTCTGCGAGACGCCCGAATATCCCAACGGCCGCCGCACCCCGAATACCGCGCCCTGGAAAGACAGCGGCTCGCTCCGCGGCGCGCAAACGCAGCGCGATCCCGAAGACCGCATCTCCATCCTCACCGACACCAACGGCGACGGCGTCATGGACAAGAAACAGGTCTTCGCCGACAAGCTGGAACTCGTCACCAGTTTTGTGTTACACAAGAACGGCGTCATTGCCGCCACCTCGCCCGACATCTGGTTTCTCGAGGACACCAATAACGACGGCGTCGCCGACAAGCGCACCAAACTCTACACGGGCCTCGGCATCAACGACACGCACGCCGTCATCAACAACCTCCGCTGGGGTCTCGACGGTTGGATCTACGCCTCGCACGGCTACAGCCGCGGCGACGTCACCTCCGGCGACGGCACGAAGAAATTCGGCCCCGACGGCAGCGGCGTCGTGCGCTTCAAGCCCGACGGCTCCGCTTTCGAACAATACAGCAGCAAGAACGGTAACACGTGGGGCCTCGAGACCACGTGGGACGGCCAGGTATTCTGGACGCAGCCTACGAGCGGCACGGTGTTCTTTCACAGCGTCCTACCCGAGAGCGTCCTCGAGAAAGGCAAACTTCCCGGCACCACGTCGTGGAAGGGCATGATCACGAATCAGGCGACTTATCCTGTGATGACGTGGCCCGAGCAGGCGTATGTGCAGATCGATCAGGTCGGCCGTTTCACTGCCGCCGCCGGCTGCGCCATCTACGAAGGCGGCGCCTGGCCTGCGAAGTGGAACTACAGCTACTTTACCGGTGAACCGACGCTCAACATCGTCCACCACCAGTTCGTCCGCGCCGACGGCGTGAGCTACAACGTCGAGCGCGAGAAGGGCCGCGAAGAGACCGAGTTCATGCGCAGCCGCGATCTCTGGTTCCGCCCGATCGAGACGCGCATCGGCCCCGATGGCGCGCTTTACGTCGTCGATTTCTACAACCAGGCCGTGATTCACAACGACACGCGCGGGCCGCAACACGGCCCGGCGAACGCCGCCGTCCGCCCCGACCGCGACCACTACTTCGCGCGCATCTGGCGCGTGCAGCACAAGGAGGCAAAGAAGCTCGAAGTCCCCTCGCTCGAACGCCGCAACCTCACCGCGCTGATCAAAACGATCGAGACCAGCCCCAACGCGCACGTGAAGAAGACCGCGTGGCGCCTCGCCCAGGAAAATCATGGTGCCGCCGGCGCCAAGGCCCTTGCCGACGTGAAACGCCCCGCCGTGGGCAGCAAAGCGCAGCAGCGCTACGAGGCCGCGCGCCTCGGGACCACGCCGGCCGCCCGCCAGGCCATTCTCGCCGAATTTGTTGCGGCCACCGATGACTGGACGCGATCGGCGCTCGTCGCCGGCGCTAGCGAGCGCGCCGCCGACTTTGTCAGCGATGCGCTGGCTGCGAAGACCCACCCCTCGCTCGCGGTCTTTATCGCCGCGATCACGCCGGCCGTGCCCGTGGCCCACGCTCCGCGGCTCATCCAAGCCGCTGCCGCCTCGCCCAATGCGCAGGGAGCGAGCTTCCTCCGCGGTCTGGCACAGCTCACCGGCACGCCTCCAGCGCTCGACGCCGCGACGTCCGCCGCATTTCAAAAACTTCTCGCCGCGCCTGACACCGCCGCGAGCGCTCTGCTCGTTGCACCCAAATGGGACACGGCCGGCACGCTCACAACGCAAGTAGCCCAAGCCGCTGGTCGTGTGCTCGCCGACCTCACCGCCCCCACCACCCCCGACTTGCGTCGAGCGGAAGTTGCCACCGCGCTTCTCTCGCTCCCGCAACACCGCACCGAGGCCCTTGCGAAAATTGGCGGCTTGCTGGGCGACCCCGCCACCTCCGATGCCGTCCGGCTCCCGCTGCTCGCCACCGTCGGCGAACTCGCCGGTCGCGAACCGGCGGACGTCCTCATCACGGCGTTCGTGCAATCGAGGTCGACGTCGATCTTCGAACAGATTCTGAAAAAACAGGAGACCGCGCTGGCCCTTGTCGCCGCGCTCAAGGACAACCGGATCACTCCCGCTGCGCTCGGGCCCACCAACATCGCGCGCCTCCGCACCCACCCCACCACGCGAGTCGCCCGCGAGGCCGCCGTCGTCCTCGGTGCGAGCAATGCTTCCAGCAAGGAAAAGGACGATCTGATCGCGAAGCTCCTCCCCGAGGTTTCCAAACCGGGCAACGCCGCCAACGGCCGCGCGCTCTTCACCGGCGCCTGTTCGATCTGCCATAAATTCGGCGACATCGGCCTCCGGGACGTCGGCCCGCCGCTCGCCGGCATCGGTGCAAAAGGCGCGGCCGAGTTGCTCACGCACATCGTCGATCCAAATCGCCAGGTGGAGCCGAACTTCTGGCAATGGAACGTCACGACCAAGAAGGGCGACACCCTCGTCGGCGTTGTCCAAAACGAGAACGCCACCACCCTCACCCTGCGTAACCAGGGAGGTGATACCGAGGTCAAAAAGGACGACATCGCCACGCGCGAGAACACCCGCCGCTCCCTCATGCCCGAAGGCCTCGAAGGCCTCGGCGCGGAGGGCCTGCGCGACCTCATTTCTTTTATGGTCGCCGCCGCCGTGCCCTCCGCACCCGTAGCCGCGAGCGCCAGCGAGTGGACCCCGGGCCCGAAAGAAGGCGGCCGTGGCGACTCGCCGCTCCCCCCGCTCGAGCCCGTGAAATGGGAAGCTGGCAAGACCAAGGTCCTGATCATTGGCGGCGGCAGCTCGCACAAATTTGTCGAGTTCTTCGGCAAGACCGATAGCGCCACGCTCCGCGAAGCCGGCTACAGCGTGCACTACATCGAGGACCGCGACCAGGCCGCCGCTGAACTCGCCGGCGCCGACGTCGCCGTCATCAGCGTGAACCGGAAATTCTTCGACACCCCGGCGTATCGCAAAGCCGTCATGGATTTCGCCGCGGCCGGCAAAGGTCTCGTGATGCTGCACCCCGGCACGTGGTATGGTTTCGCCCAGTGGCCCGAGCTGAACG
Organism: Opitutaceae bacterium; assembly: GCA_031425115.1. GTDB lineage: Bacteria > Verrucomicrobiota > Verrucomicrobiia > Opitutales > Opitutaceae > ER46. The sequence continues at coordinate 4,608 of JANPIT010000636.1, forward strand.
CGAAAATCGTGGGCGGCGGCGCTCGCGGCCACGACAAGCTTGGCAGTTATTCCGTCAACGCCGTGAAGCCCGGCCATCCGATCATGAAGGGTGTGCCCGCGACGTTCGAAGTTGTCGACGAGCTCTACTACATCAACGCGGAGCCGGAGAAAATTCCGGCTGGCACGTCGCCCATCGATGTGGTCGCCGAGTCGTCGCCCAGCGTGCGCTTCAAGGCACCGCATCCCGTCGCGTGGACCACGAAGCACGAACGCGCCCGCATCGTAGGTCTCACCCTCGGCCACGACGAGCGCGTGCATGATCATCCGGCCTACAAGACCCTGCTCTCTAACGCGGTGAAGTGGGCCAGCGGAAAGCCTTAAAAACCTAAGCGCAAAGACGCGAAGGAGCGCAAAGACTCGCGAAGTTCCCACTGTCTTCTCGTCGTTTGTTAGCGAACCTTCGCGTCCCTTTGCTTCTTCGCGCTTAACTCCGCTCATGCCCACGATCGCCGTCCTCGGCACCTTCGACACCAAGGGCCCTGAACACGCCTTCGTGGCCGAGGCTATCCGTGCACAGGGCCACACGCCGCTACTCATCAACGTGGGCAGCCTCAACGCGCCTGCCTTCGCGCCCGATATCTCCGCCGAGTCCGTCGCTGCTGCCGCCGACCCCAATTTCCGCGCCGTCCTCGACCGCCGCGACCGCGGCGAATCGGTGACGCTCATGAGTCGCGGCGCAGCGCAACTCATCGCGCGTCTCGCCACCGAAGGAAAAATTCACGGCATCATCTCCCTCGGCGGCGGCGGCGGCACCGCGATTGCCACCGCCGCGATGCGCGCGCTGCCGGTCGGTTTTCCAAAGTTGATGGTGTCGACGCTCGCGAGCGGCCAGACGGCGCATTACGTCGGCACGACCGATATCACGATGATGCCCGCGATCGTCGATGTCGCCGGACTCAATCGCGTATCGCGCGCCATTTTCGAGAACGCCGCGGGGGCCATCTGCGGTATGGTCACCGCCGCAGAACGGCGCCGCACCGCGTCCGTCTCGGACAAGCCGCTCATCGTCGCGAGCATGTTTGGCAACACCACGGCGTGCGTCACGGAGGCCAAACGCCTCGTCGAGGCCGCCGGCTACGAAGTCCTCGTTTTCGCGGCGACGGGCGCGGGTGGTCGCGCCATGGAGTCGCTGATCGCCAGCGGCATGGTCGCCGGCGTGCTCGATATTACGACGACCGAATGGGCCGACGAACTCGTCGGTGGCGTGCTCACCGCCGGCCCCGACCGCCTCGACGCCACCGCCAAGGCAAAGATTCCCGCGATCGTCGTGCCCGGCTGCCTCGACATGGTGAATTTTGGTGAACGCGCCACGGTGCCGGCGAAATTCGCGGGCCGCACGTTCTACCAACACAACGCGCAGGTCACGCTGATGCGCACGACGCCCGCCGAATGTGCGGAGCTCGGACGCATTCTGGCGGAGAAAATAAGCCGCTACACCGCACCTGTCACCGTGCTGATTCCGCGCCGGGCAATCAGCGTAATCAGCGCCGCAGGCCAGCCATTTCACGATTCCGCGGCAGATGAAGCGTTGTTCTCCGCGCTAAAATCAAATCTCCGCGCCGGTGTTCCCGTGCGCGATCTCGCTCTCGCGATCAACGATCCGGAGTTCGCGCGAGCGTGTGCCGAGGCGTTGCTTCAACACTTGCGGTAATTCCGATCCGAGGTGGAGCGGCTTGTCCCCCAGACGCTGGTTTGGGGTATTGCCAACATCCTGAGCGCGCGTTGGGGACAACGCGCTCCACCTCGGACCGGTTTCCCCCACCGCCGGTTGGGGCATTCGCCCCTCAGCTCTCAACTCTCAGCTCTCAGCTCGCTACGCCCCCACCACCCTCACTCATTCTTTTTCTTCTTCGCCGCCGG